>NZ_RPSE01000129.1:0-14873 GCF_003949955.1 Streptomyces sp. WAC05292 | reverse complement strand
CCCAGCGGCTCCGGCTTCCTCACACCCGCCGCACCGCCACCCCTGCCGCCTCGAAGTGTTCCGCCACCTCGTCGGGGAGGGCCGTGTCCGTGATCAGGGTGTCCACCGTGGACGTCGGGCAGATGCGGGCGAAGGCGCGGACGCCCAGCTTGCTGGAGTCCGCTGCGACGACCACGCGGCGGGCGCGGTCGCACAGGAGGCGGTTCATCGCGGCCTCGTCCTCGTGGCGGGTCGCCGCGCCGTCGGCCGGGTCGAAGGCGTCGACGCCGACGATCGCCGTGTCCACGGACAGCTGGCCGAGGACCTGCTGCGCCAGCGGGCCCGTCAGCTCGTACGACTGGGCGCGGGCGACCCCGCCCGTCAGGACGATCTTGAACTGGGGGCGGATGACCAGCTCGCCCGCGATGTTGAGGGCGTTCGTCACCACCGTGAGGGCGGGCGTGCCGGCGCCCTCGGCGCCCGCACGGGCGAGGTCCGGGCGGGCGGCCAGGGCGCGGGCCACCTCGGTGGTGGTCGTGCCGCCCGTCAGGCCGATCACCTCGCCGGGGGTGATCAGGGCTGCGACGGCCTCGCTGATGCGGCGCTTCTCCGCGGCCCGGCGGGACGTGCGGTAGCGCAGGGGGAGTTCGTACGACACCCCGTGCACGACCGCGCCGCCCCGCGTGCGGACCAGGAGCTGCTGTTCGGCCAGCAGGTCGAGGTCGCGGCGGACGGTCGCCGCGGAGACGCCGAGCGTCTCCGCAGCGGGCTCGACCTCGATCTCTCCCCGTTCGACCAGCAGGTCCAGCAGCGTTTGCCAGCGCTCCTTGCGGGTCATGGATCCCACGCGTCCGCCCCCTCGGTGTTCCCGGTGTGCCCGGTGCTCCGGCCGGCGGCGCGCTTGCGCCGCGGCCCGTGCGCCGACATTAACCCAGGCGCCCCGGGCCCGAGGATGCTTGAAGTTGCGTGAAAGCGCCCGATACCTTGCAGGAAAGCGCATCACTCGACATCACGTGCCACGCCCACCCGACCCGCATCAGTCCGGCCAGGGAGCCGCCATGAGCCAGAGTCACGTCGCGTACGAACTGGGCACGCAGCCCGAGTGCTGGGAGCGGGCCGCCGAACTGGCGCCCGCGCGGCGGGCGGTGCTGCCGCAGCCGGGGGAGCGGGCCGCGATCGTGGGCTGCGGGACCTCGTACTACATGGCGCAGGCCGCGGCCGCCCTGCGCGAGGAGGCCGGGCAGGGCGAGACGGACGCGTTCCCGGCGTCCGAGTTCCCGCTGCACCGCCGCTACGACAGGGTGGTGGCCGTGACACGGTCGGGCACCACGACCGAGGTCCTGGAGCTGCTGGCCGGCCTGCGCGACGCGGGGGTGGCGACGACCGCGGTGGTCGGGGATCCCGCGACGCCCGTGATGGCGCTCGCAGGCGACCTGGTCGTCCTGGACTTCGCGGACGAGCGGTCCGTCGTCCAGACCCGGTTCGCGACGACCGCCCTGACGCTCCTGCGCGCCCACGTCGGCCGCCACACCGCCGCCGCTGTCGCGGACGCGCGGACGGCGCTCGCCGAGGCGCTGCCCGAACGGATCGCGCTGCACCGCCAGTTCACGTTCCTCGGCCGCGGCTGGGGCGTGGGTCTGGCGCACGAGGCGGCGCTGAAGATGCGCGAGGCGTCGCTGTCGTGGGCGGAGTCCTATCCGGCGATGGAGTACCGGCACGGCCCGATCAGCATCACCGGCCCCGGGACGGTCACCTGGTCCCTCGGCGGGGCGCCGGACGGGCTGTCCGCGCAGGTGGAGGCCGCGGGCGGCCGGTGGGTGGAGGGCCGGCTGGACCCGCTCGCCGAGCTGGTGCGCGTCCACCGGCTGGCGGTGGCCGTGGCCGCCGACCGGGAGCTGGATCCGGACCGGCCGCGGAACCTGACGCGCTCGGTGGTCCTCACGGCGGGCGAGGAGGCCGTCCGATGAGCCTCGTCCCCGCAGGTGCGCTGGTTGCGGAGGCGGCCGCCGGGGGCCGGGCCGTCGCGGCGTTCAACATCATCACCCTGGAGCACGCCGAGGCCGTCGTCGCGGGCGCGGAGCAGGCGGGCCTGCCGGTGATCCTCCAGCTCAGCGAGAACGCGGTGAAGTTCCGCGGCGGGGCGCTGCTGCCCATCTCGCGGGCCGCCGCCGCCTGTGCGGAGGCGGCAGGGGTGCCGGTGGGCCTGCACCTGGACCACGTGCAGAGTCCCGAGCTGCTGCGGCGGGCGGCGGACGCCGGCTTCGGGTCGGTGATGTTCGACGCGGCCCGGCTGCCGTACGCGGAGAACCTGGAGGCGACGCGCGCGGCGGCCGAGTGGGCGCACGCCAACGGGCTGTGGATCGAGGCGGAGCTGGGCGAGGTCGGAGGGAAGGGCGGCGCCGCTCCCCTCGACCCGCACGCTCCGGGGGCGCGTACGGATCCGGAGGAGGCCCGGCGGTTCGTGGCCGACTCGGGGGTGGACGCCCTGGCCGTGGCGGTCGGCACGAGCCACGCGATGACGAGCCGCACCGCGTCCCTGGACCACGCGCTGCTGGCGAGGCTGGCGAAGGCCGTGGACGTGCCGCTGGTGCTCCACGGCTCCTCGGGGCTGCCGGACGCGGAACTGGCGGCCGCCGTCGCGGGCGGCATCCGGAAGGTCAACATCGGCACGGCGCTGAACGTGGCGATGACCGACGCCATCCGCGCTCACCTGACCCCGGCGGATCCCCGCCCGTACCTGACGGCCGCCCGGGCGGCGATGGCGGCGACGGCCGTGGCCCTCCTGGGGGCACTGGCGCGCTGAGCGCCCCGGCGCCGGGCCGTGCGGGCAGCCCCGCCCGTACGGCCGCCCTTCCGGATTGGTGGAACGCGTTCTACCCTGCCCCCCACTCGCAAGCCCCCGAACGCGACCGCGCCCGCGCCACCACACCCCCGGAGGGCCCGTGCACCTCGAATACACGCCCGAGCAGCAGCAGTTGCGCACCGAGCTGCGCGCCTACTTCGCCGAGCTGGTGCCGCAGGACGAACGCGCCCGCCACACGGACCCCGCCGCCCAGAAGCGCTTCTACCGGAAGACGATCCGCCGCCTCGGCGCCGACGGATGGCTCGGGGTCGGCTGGCCCGTCGAGTACGGGGGGCGCGGCCTGTCGGCGGTGGAGCAGTTCATCTTCTTCGACGAGGCCGCGCAGGCCTCCGTACCGCTGCCGCTCATGGCGCTCAACACGGTCGGGCCGACCCTCATGCGGTTCGGCACCGACGAGCAGAAGGCCTGCTTCCTGCCCAGGATCCTCTCCGGCGAGATCGACTTCGCCATCGGCTACAGCGAGCCGGACGCCGGCACCGACCTCGCCGCCCTCAAGTGCCGGGCGGTCCGCGAGGGGGACGAGGAGACCGGCACGTACGTCGTCAACGGGCAGAAGATCTGGACCACCAACGGCGACACCGCCGACTGGGTCTGGCTGGCGGTGCGCACCGATCCCGCGGCCCCGCCGCACAAGGGCATCACCCTGCTGCTGGTGCCGACCTCCGACCCCGGCTACTCCTGCACCCTCATCACCACCCTCGCCTCGCACGACACCACGGCGAGCCACTACGAGGACGTACGCGTCCCCGCGAGCCGCCGCGTCGGCCGGGAGAACGAGGGCTGGCGGCTGATCACCAACCAGCTCAACCACGAGCGCGTCACCCTCGCCGCCCACGGCACCATGGCCATCCGGGCCCTGCACGACGTCCAGCGGTGGGCGGCCGGCACGAAGCTCGCCGACGGGCGCCGCGTCATCGACCTGCCGTGGGTGCGGTCCAGGCTCGCCCGCACCCACGTCCGGCTGGACGCGATGAAGCTGATGAACTGGCAGATGGTCAGCGCCGTCCAGGACGGCGTCCTCACTCCGCAGGACGCCTCCGCCGTCAAGGTGTACGGGTCCGAGGCGCGCCGGGACGCGTACGCCTGGCTGATGGAGGTGGTCGCCGCGGCCGGCCCGCTGAAGGAGGGGTCGGCGGGCGCGGTCCTGCACGGCGAACTGGAACGCGGCTACCGCAGCGCCGTCGTCTTCACCTTCGGCGGCGGCAACAACGAGATCCAGCGCGAGATCATCGCGTGGATCGGCCTGGGCATGCCACGGGTCCGCCGCTGAGCAGCCCGGCCGGAGCCCCTGGCCCCCGCCCCGGGAGGCGGGGGCCAAGGCGCGGTCAGGCGCCGACGTACTGGGCCAGGTGTTCGCCGGTGAGGGTGGAGCGGGCGGCGACGAGGTCGGCGGGCGTGCCCTCGAAGACGATCCTGCCGCCGTCGTGGCCGGCGCCCGGGCCGAGGTCGATGAGCCAGTCGGCGTGTGCCATGACGGCCTGGTGGTGCTCGATGACGATCACCGACTTCCCGGAGTCGACGAGCCGGTCGAGGAGGCCGAGCAGCTGCTCCACGTCCGCGAGGTGCAGGCCGGTCGTCGGCTCGTCGAGGACGTACACGCCGCCCTTCTCACCCATGTGCGTGGCCAGCTTGAGCCGCTGCCGCTCGCCGCCCGACAGCGTGGTGAGCGGCTGGCCCAGGCTGACGTAGCCGAGTCCGACGTCGACGAGCCGTTCGAGGATCCTGTGCGCCGCCGGCGTCCGCGCCTCGCCGGCGCCGAAGAACTCCTCGGCCTCCGTCACCGACATCGCGAGGACCTCGCTGATGTCGCGGCCGCCGAACCGGTACTCCAGCACCGAGGCGTCGAACCGCCTGCCCTCGCAGTCCTCGCAGGTCGTGGCGACGCTCTGCATGATCGCCAGATCGGTGTAGATGACGCCCGCCCCGTTGCAGGTGGGGCAGGCACCCTCCGAGTTGGCGCTGAACAGGGCGGGCTTGACGCCGTTGGCCTTCGCGAACGCCTTCCGGATCGGGTCGAGCAGCCCTGTGTACGTCGCCGGGTTGCTGCGGCGCGAGCCGCGGATCGGGGCCTGGTCCACCGAGACCACGCCCTCCGGCGCCGGGATGGAGCCGTGGATCAGCGAGCTCTTGCCCGACCCCGCGACCCCGGTGACCACGCAGAGCACCCCGAGCGGGATGTCGACGTCCACGTCCTTCAGGTTGTTGGCGCCCGCCCCCCGGATCTCCAGCACACCGGTCGGCTTGCGCACCGCGTCCTTGAGCACGGCCCGGTCGTCGAGGTGGCGGCCGGTGACGGTGCCGCTGCCGCGCAGCCCCTCGACGGTGCCCTCGAAGCACACGGTGCCGCCCGCCGAGCCCGCGCCCGGCCCGAGGTCCACGACGTGGTCCGCGATCGCGATCGCCTCCGGCTTGTGCTCCACCACCAGCACCGTGTTGCCCTTGTCCCGCAGCCGCAGCAGCAGGCCGTTCATGCGCTCGATGTCGTGCGGGTGCAGGCCGGTGGTCGGCTCGTCGAAGACGTACGTGACGTCCGTGAGGGATGAGCCGAGGTGCCGGATCATCTTGGTGCGCTGCGCCTCGCCGCCCGACAGCGTCCCCGCGGCCCTGTCGAGGGAGAGGTAGCCGAGGCCGATCTCCACGAACGAGTCGAGGGTGTGCCGGAGCTTGCCGAGCAGCGGGGCCACCGACGGCTCGTCCAGCCCGCGGACCCACTCGGCCAGGTCGCGGATCTCCATCGCACACGCGTCGGCGATGTTGACCTTCCCGATCCGCGAGGAGCGGGCCGCTTCGCTGAGCCGGGTGCCGCCGCAGTCGGGGCAGTCGGCGAAGGTGACCGCCCGGTCGACGAACGCCCGGATGTGCGGCTGCATCGACTCCCGGTCCTTCGACAGGAACGTCTTCTGCAGCTTCGGGATCAGCCCCTCGTAGGTGAGGTTGATCCCGTTGACCTTCACCTTCGTCGGCTCGCGGTACAGGAAGTCGTGCCGCTCCTTCTTCGTGTACGCGCGGATCGGCTTCTCCGGGTCGAAGAACCCCGACTCGGCGATGACCCGCACCACCCAGCCGCCGCCCGTGTAGGTGGGGATGGTGAACGGGTCCTCGGAGAGCGACTTGGAGTCGTCGTACAGCTGGGCCAGGTCGATGTCGGAGACCCGGCCGCGGCCCTCGCAGTGCGTGCACATGCCGCCGGTGCGGCTGAAGCTCACCTTCTCGGTACGGGTCTTGTCGGCGCCGCGGTCGACCGTGAACCCGCCGCTCGCCGACACCGACGCCACGTTGAAGGAGTACGCGGCAGGGGGGCCGATGTGCGGCTTGCCCAGGCGGCTGAAGAGGATGCGCAGCATCGCGTTCGCGTCGGTGGCCGTGCCGACCGTGGAGCGCGGGTCGCCGCCCATCCGCTGCTGGTCCACGGAGATCGCGGTCGTCAGCCCGTCCAGGACGTCGACGTCCGGCCGGGCCAGGTTCGGCATGAAGCCCTGCAGGAACGCGCTGTACGTCTCGTTGATCAGCCGCTGCGACTCCGCGGCGATGGTGTCGAAGACCAGGGAGCTCTTGCCCGATCCGGAGACGCCGGTGAACACCGTCAGCCGGCGCTTCGGGATCTCGATGCTGACGTCCTTGAGGTTGTTCTCCCGCGCTCCGTGGACGCGGATGAGGTCGTGGCTGTCCGCGGTGTGCGGCTCAGGCGACCGCGGGTCCGACTTCCTGGCCATTCTCACTGCTCCGTCCGTGGGCCGAGCCGCCCTTGCGGCTCCTTCGCGTGTCGCCCGGTCCGATCCAACCAGCTTCGGGCAGCCCCCGCGCCGCCGCCCGCCGAAACGTTGCGCCCCGGGTGCCGCCACCCGGCGGGCTCGGCCCCCCGGCCTTAGCGTGGGCCGCATGGACATCACGCTCTCCCAGACCTTCATCGCCGTCGACGACCACGACAAGGCGGTCCCCTTCTACCGGGACGTCCTCGGTCTGGAGGTGCGCGGCGACGTCGGCTACCAGGACATGCGCTGGGTGACCGTCGGGTCGCCCGCGCAGCCGGACGTCGCCATCGTCCTGGAACCGCCCCTCGCCGACCCGCAGGCCTCCCCGGCCGACCGGCAGGCCGTCGCCGACCTGATGGCGAAGGGCCTGCTGCGCGGCGTCGTCTTCGCGACGCGGGACTGCGACGCCGTCTTCGAGCGGATCCGCGCGGCGGGCGGCGAGGTCGTCCAGGAGCCCACGGACCAGCACTACGGCGTCCGCGACTGCGCCTTCCGCGACCCCGCCGGCAACGTCCTGCGCTTCACGCAGCCGCTCGGCACCTCGAAGGCCTGATCCCCGCGGCGGCCCGCAACCCCCCTGCGGGCCGCGGACGCTGGCGGAGCGCGCCGCGGAGTGCTTCCATGAAAGTGCGGGAAGAGCTCATTGCGAGGATGCGGAGAAGCGGACCCCGTGCCGCGCACCGCACAATCGGGTTCCGCGAGAAGCGGGCGGGCTCTTCCCGCCCCTCCGGGCCGTCCCGCGCGGCCGGACCGGCGCGATCGGGGGAGGCGTGCGATGGGCGGGGCCGACCCCGGGCTGTTCGGACCCGGATCCGTCACCTGGCACTGCCACGGCGACCCGGTGATGTGGATCGCCGGAGTCCGCGCCCTCTACCTCCAGGCCCTGCACCCCCGCGCCGTCCGCGCCGTCATGGAGAACTCCGACTTCCGGCGCGACGCCTGGGGCAGGCTGCTGCGCACCGCGGACTTCGTCGGCACCGTCACCTACGGCACCACCGCCGGCGCCGAACGCGCCGGCGCCCGCGTCCGCCGGATCCACCGCGCGCTCACCGCGACCGACCCGGCCACCGGGGAGCGGTACCCCGTCGACGACCGCGACCTGCTGCTGTGGGTGCACTGCGCGCAGATCGACAGCTTCCTGCACGTGCTCCGCCGCTCCGGCGTCCGCCTCACCCCCGCCCAGGCGGACCGGTACGTCGACGAGAACCGGGCCGGCGCCCGCCTCGTCGGCCTCGACCCCGCCCGCGTGCCCGCCGACACGGCGGCGCTGGCCGCCTACTTCGAGGAGGTCCGGCCGCGGCTCGCCGCCGGCGCGGACGCCCGCGCCGTCGACGAGTTCCTGCGCGCCCCGCCCGTCCCCCCGCTCCTCGCGCCTGGCCGAAACCTGCTGTGGCGGCCGGTTGCCGACCTGGCCTACGGATCGCTCCCGCCGTGGGCGCACGGGCTGTACGGCAGGCCCGCGCCCGCCCCGCGCACGGTGACCCGGCGCCTGCGCCTCACCGGTACCCTGCTGCGCAGCATTCCCGCAGGTCTGCGCTGGCGGCTGCCTCCAGGTCACATCTTGAAAGCGATGCGCCGCATGGGCCCCGGGAGCCGTCCCTCGGCGTACACACTGCGTACACCAGCGTCCATACTGGACCGGCCGGGGAGGGCGTAGGACACAGCACGACAACGGGGGCGGCTTCAAGACATGGCGGAGTCCAGACTGATCCAGGGCCGGTACCGGTCGCTCGATCTGATCGGGCGCGGCGGCATGGGCGAGGTGTGGCGGGCCCGTGACGAGTCCCTCGGCCGGCACGTCGCCGTCAAATGCCTCAAACCGCTCGGCGGACAGCAGGACAACCACTTCACCCAGGTACTGCGCGAGCGCTTCCGCCGCGAGGCCCGCGTCGCCGCCTCGCTCCAGCACCGCGGGGTCACCGTCGTCCACGACTTCGGCGACGACAGCGCGGCGGGCGGGCCCCTGTACCTGGTCATGGAGCTCCTCGACGGCCGCAACCTCAGCCAGCTGATGGAGGAGAACGAGGCGCGGCCGCTGCCCGTGGACGTGGTCGTGGACATCGCCGAGCAGTTGGCCGCGGCCCTCGGCTACACGCACGACCAGGGCGTCGTCCACCGGGACCTGAAACCGGCCAACATCATGCGGCTCACCGACGGGACGGTGAAGATCTGCGACTTCGGGATCGCCCGCCTCGCGCACGACATCGGCTTCACGGCGAAGCTCACCGGCGGCGGCATGGCGATGGGCACCCCGCACTACATGTCGCCGGAGCAGATCGCCGGCGGCGAGGTCGACCACCGCAGCGACCTGTACTCCCTCGGCTGCGTCCTGTACGAGATCGCCACCGGCGCCCCGCCGTTCGACCTGGGCGACTCCTGGTCGGTGCTGGTCGGGCACCGCGACAACGCGCCGGTGCCGCTGCGCGAGCACCGTCCGGAGCTGCCCGGGTACTTCGAGCGGGCGGTCCTCGACCTGCTCGCCAAGTGCCCCGACGAGCGGCCCGGCGACGCCCGCGACGTGCACCGGCGGCTCGTGGAGGCCCGGCTCGGGCCCGGCCCGGCGCAGCCCGGCGGCCCCGCCCCCCTGCCCGGCTGGGCGCGCGGCATGACCGCCGGCCGCAAGGCGGGCATCGACGCCCGGCCGGCGAGCGGGGAGTGGGCCGTGCTCACCGGCTCCTGGACGGCCCCGCGCCCGCCCGGCGGCGGCCTGTCCGCCGCCGTCGGGGCCACGGCCGGCGCGGCCATCCTGCGGCCCGCCCCCTCGGAGGACCCCCGGCTGACGGCGCCGTACGGCATTCCCCGTCCCGCCGCCGCCCCGGACGACACCGTCGCGTACGGCACCGGACCGCACGGCCCGGACCGGGGCACGTCCGGGCCGCCGGGCGCCGCCGCGCTCGCCGCCGCCCACGCCCGGGCCTTCGCCCTCAGCCGCGCCGGCCGCCCCGCGGAGGCCCTCGCCGCCTACGAGGCCGTCGCCCACGGGCGCACCCGCGCCCTCGGCGCCGACCACCCCGACACGCTCGCCGCCCGCCAGGAGGCCGCGTACGAGCTGGGCCGGCTGGGCCGCCACCAGGAGGCGCACGACCTGTACCGGGCGGTGCTCGTCGCGCGGGAGCGCAGCGCCGGCCCGCTCCACCCCGACACGCTGCGCTGCCGCCACAACCTGGCCTGCGCCCTCGGCGCGCTGGGCCGCCACGCCGAGGCGCACCGCACCGCCGCCGCGGCCGCCGCCGACCGGGCGGCCGTCCTGGGGCCGGAGCATCCGGACACGCTGCTGAGCCGGTACGAGGCGGCGTACGCACTGGGCCGCCTCGACCGCTGGGAGGACGCCCTCGACGCCTTCCGGGAGGTCGCCGCGGCACGCGAACGGGTGCTCGGCCGCGACCATCCCGACACCCTCGCGGCCCGGTACGAGACCGGGATCGCCCTCGGCCGCACCGGCCGCGCCGCCCAGGCCCTGGACCTGTTCCGGGGCCTGATCCGCGACCGTGCCCGGGCGTACGGGGCCGACCACCCGGAGACGCTGCGCGCCCGGCACGTCCTCGGCGTCAACCTCGGCCGGCTCGGCCGCTGGGAGGAGGCGGCCGCCGAGGCCCGGCAGGTCGCCGCCGCGCGGGCCGACGCCCTCGGGCCCGAGCACCCCGACACCCTGGTCAGCCGGCGCGAACTGGCCGTCGCGCTCAGCCGGCTGGACCGCTGGGAGGAGGCGCTGCCCGTCTACCGGGACCTCGCGGGCATCCGCGAGCGCTCCCTGGGCGACGCCCACCCCGACACCGTCGCGGCACATGCCGATGAGGCGTACTGCCTGGAGCGGCTCGCGCAGGTGTGTTACCAAGAGCCATGACGACCTTGGGCGCGACCGACGGGCAGGGCTCCTCCCGGCAGCCATACCGGGACGTGTACGACGACGTGATCGTGGGCGGCGGGCACAACGGCCTCGTCGCCGCCGCCTACCTGGCCCGCGCGGGCCGCTCCGTGCTGATCCTGGAACGCCTCGGCGGCACCGGCGGGGCGGCGATCTCCACGCGCCCCTTCGCCGGAGTGGACGCCCGGCTGTCCCGCTACTCCTACCTCGTCTCCCTCCTCCCCGGGAAGATCGTCCGCGACCTGGGGCTGGACTTCGCCGTCCGCAAGCGGTCCGTGTCCTCGTACACGCCGTACAAGGCCGAGGCGCGCGGCGGCCGCCCCGACGGGCTGTTCGTCGGCGGCGACGCGGACCGCACCCGGGCGTCCTTCCGGCGCCTGACCGGCTCGGACCGCGCGTACGAGGCCTGGCGGGAGTTCTACGCGACGACCGGGCGCGTCGCGGAGCGCGTCTTCCCGACGCTGACCGAGCCGCTGCCGACGCGGGCCGAGCTGAAGGAGCGCATCGGCGACGAGGCGGCTTGGCGGATGCTGTTCGAGGAGCCCATCGGGCGGGCGGTGGAGGACCGCTTCGACGACGACCTGGTCCGGGGGGTCGTCCTCACCGACGCCCTGATCGGCACCTTCGCCGGCGCGCACGACGCCTCGCTGGCCCAGAACCGCTGCTTCCTGTACCACGTGATCGGCGGGGGAACGGGTGACTGGGACGTCCCCGTCGGCGGCATGGGCGCGCTCACCGACGCCCTGGCCGGCGCCGCGCGGGCGGCCGGCGCGCAGATCGCGACCGGGCACGAGGTGCTCCGCATCGACACCGACGGCCGCGGCCCGGCCGAGGTCGTCTTCCGCACCGCGACCGGGGAGGGGCGGGTTGCCGGCCGCACCGTCCTGGTGAACGCCTCCCCGCGGGCCCTGGCCGAACTCCTCGGCGAGGAGGCCCCGAAACCCGCCGCCGAAGGCGCCCAGCTGAAGGTCAACATGCTGCTGCGCCGGCTGCCCCGGCTCCGGGACGCCTCCGCGGACCCGAGGGAGGCGTTCGCCGGGACGTTCCACATCGCCGAGGGGTACGCGAACCTGGCGCGGGCGCACGCCGAGGCCGCCTCCGGGGAACTCCCCTCGGTCCCGCCGTCGGAGGTGTACTGCCACTCGCTGACCGACCCGTCGATCCTCGGCCCGGAGCTCGTCGAGCAGGGCTGCCAGACGCTCACCCTGTTCGGCCTGCACACCCCGGCGCGCCTCTTCGAGAGGGACAACCAGGGGACCCGCGAGGTGCTCCTGGCCGCCACCCTCGCCCAGTTGGACGAGCACCTCGCCGAACCGATCACCGACTGCCTGGCCTTCGACGCGGACGGCCGCCCCTGCATCGAGGCCAAGACGCCGCTCGACCTGGAGCGCGACCTGCGCCTGCCCGGCGGGCACATCTTCCACCGGGACCTGTCCTGGCCCTACCGGGACCCCGCCGGGGACGCCGGCGCGGCCGGCCGGTGGGGCGTCGAGACGCCGTACGCCAACGTCCTGCTGTGCGGGGCGGGTGCCGTGCGCGGCGGCGGCGTCAGCGGGGTGCCCGGCCACAACGCGGCCATGGCGGTCCTGGGCCGCTGACACCGGCCGCGCCGGGGGTCCGATGCCGGTCAGGCGCAGGTCAGGCGCCGCCGGCGGGCTTCCGCCCCGCGGGTTCGATCACGACGATCGGGATCTCGCGCTCCGTCCGGGCCTGGTAGTCCTCGTACGCCGGCCAGTGCCCGACCATGACGGGCCAGTACGCGGCCCGCTCCTCGGGGGTCGCCGTGCGGGCGGTCCCCTGCACCACCTCCGGCCCGACCTGGATGCGGACCTCCGGGTGGGCCGTCAGGTTCCGGTACCACAGGGGGTGTTCGGCGGATCCGCCGCGGGAGGCGACGACGAGGTACCTGCCGTCGGCCTCGCCGTAGATGAGCGGGGTCCGCACCGCGTTGCCCGAGATCCGGCCGACCGTGGTCAGCAGGAGCGTCTGCGTCCCCCGCCAGTGGTGCCCCTCGGTGCCGCCCGACTCGACGTACTGCCGGACGTGGTCGAGCTGCCAGCCGGGGCGCGGGTCCTTCGGGTGGTCCCAGTCGATGCCGGTGGTCGTCATGTCCCTGCCTGCCTTCGCGGTCGGTTCCTCGCTGCCGGGCGGTGGCTGCCCGGGGGTGTCAACGGCGGGAGCCTTCCGGTTATGCCTCGGCGGGTACCGGCCGGGGGAGGGGCGGCAGCGCGAACCCGCCGAGGAGGCCGTCCATCGCCCGCAGCGCGGGGCCGGCCGGCGCGGCCCGTACGGCGAGGTCGCGCACTGCCGCGGCCAGCGGGTTCCGGAGGGCGGCCATCCGGCCCGCCCGGTGGGCGCGGACCCGGATGGCATCCGTACGGGCGCACCGGGCGGCGCTGTAGGCGGCCAGCGCGGCGGACACGTCCGCCGGGGTCCGGGCGCCGTCGAGCAGGTGCGCGACGACCACGGCGTCCTCGACGGCCTGGCAGCCGCCCTGCCCGAGGTTGGGCGTCATGGCGTGGGCGGCGTCGCCGAGCCAGGCGAGGCGGCCGCGGTGGTGGCGGGGCAGCGGGGCGGCCAGGTCGTACAGGTCGTGCTGGAGCACGGTCGCGGGATCGATCCGCTCCAGGAGTGCCGGGATCGGGTCGTGCCAAGTGCCGTAGCGGCGCAGCAGCTCGGCGCGGACGTCGGCCGGACGGTACCCCTCCGGGACGACGGCCGTGGCGTAGGCGTACACGCGGCCGTCGGCGAGCGGGACGATGCCGAAGCGCTCGCCGCGGCCCCAGGTCTCGGCCGCCTCTGGCAGGCCCGTCCCGGAGGCCGGGAGGACGGTGCGCCAGGCGGTCTCCCCGCTGTACCGCAGGCCGGGGTGGTCGGGGAAGAAGCGGCGGCGGGTCGGGCTGTGGATGCCGTCGGCGGCGAGGACGACGTCGGCGGCGAACTCGCCCGCGGAGGTGCGCACGACGGGGGAGCCCTCCGGGTCCTCGACGGAGTCGACGGCCGCCCCGTGGCGGACGGTGCCCGCCGGGAGCGCGGCGGTCAGGCCGGCGGCGAGGGACGGGCGGAAGACGGCGAGCGGCGGAACGCCGTAGCGGGCGGCGATGGCGGCCGTGTCGGCGCGGCTGAGCCAGCGGCCGTCGCGGCGGCGCAGCCCCATCGCGGCCGGGACCGCCCGGCCGGCGGCCGTGCCCGCGTCGAAGCCGATCGCCTCGAACGCGTGCAGGGCGTTCGGCGCGAGGACGATCCCGGCCCCGGCCGGCTGGGGCTCCGGGGCCCGCTCGCAGACCGTGACCCGCCAGCCGCGGCGGTGCAGGGCCACGGCCGCCGTGAGGCCGCCGATGCCCGCACCCACCACGACCGCATGACGCTGGGACATGGCGTCCCTCCCGATTCCTCGACGGTTCGATCCACTGGGCGCACCCTCTACATCCGTAGAGGCACGGCCTTCACTCTACAGCTGTAGAGTGGCGGCATGTCCAGCCCCGCAGCCCGCAGCACCGCCCGGACCGACCGCCGCACCCTCATCGCGGACACCGCGATCGGCCTCGTCGCCGCGGCCGGCCTGCGCGGGCTGACCCACCGCGCCGTCGACGCCGCCGCGGACCTCCCCGCGGGCAGCACCTCGTACTACTTCCGCACCCGGACCGCCCTGATCGGCGCCTGCTACCAGCGGCTCGCCGAACTCGACGTCGAGGACATCGACCGCTCCTCCCCGGCCGCAGGCGGCGCGGACGGCCTCGGCGCGGCCCCCGACCGCGAGACGGTCGCCGCGGCCATGGCCGCCGCACTCCACCGGTGGCTGACCGAGGGGCGCGCCCGGCAGCTCGCCCGTTTCGAGCTGAGCCTGGAGGCGGCCCGCAACCCCGAGCTGGAGGCCGACTTCCACCGCGCCGGCGAGGTGCCGCGCGCCAAGGCCGCAGAGGCCCTCGCGGCGCTCGGCGCACCCCGGCCCCGGGAGGCCGCGGAACTCCTGGTCGCCTGGATGGACGGGCTCCTCTACGACCGGCTCGCGGGCGCCCTCGCCCGCTCCCGACCCGAACCCGATCCCGCCGAACTGGCCGACGCCTCACGCCGGATGCTCGACGCCGTGCTGGCCTGACGCCCCGAGCCCGCGGGCGCTCCCGCGGGGCGCCGGACGTTGACAATCCGGGCGGATGATCGTTCTAATGGCGTCCGTGGCGCGTGGCGCCGGCCACAGAGCAGTGGGCCGGCCGGCGATCGGGCGACCACCCGTTCCCCCAGGACACCGCATGAGTCCTCGTCCCGCAGGCGGCCCGAACCGGCCCCGCCGCGCCCCGCACGCAGCGGGCGCTCCGGCGCGCGACCGTACCGCCGCGCCCCCCGCGGCACCGGCAGCCGGCCTCTGACACCCGGCGCCCGCATCCCGCGCCCGGCCCCGGCCCGGCGCCCTGCC
>NZ_RPSE01000128.1:0-14915 GCF_003949955.1 Streptomyces sp. WAC05292 | reverse complement strand
GGTCGTCACGACCTCGATGTCCCCGATCCGGGAAGCCTCGACCCGGCGCGGGTCGTCGCCGAGGATCACCAGGTCGGCCCGCCGCGACGACGCGCAGGCGCTCGCCGCGCTCTCCCGTCCGTTCGTCCGCACCGGGGCACTGCGCGAGCGCCCGCTCGCCCTCTACCTCGCGCACGCGGCCGACTTCCTCGTCGCGCAGGCCCCCGACGGCACCCTCGAAGGCTGCCTCGGGCTGCGCGTCCACCCCGCCGCCGGCGTGCTGTACAACTTCTGCGTCGCCCCGCACCGGCAGGGCTCGGGCGTGGGCGCCCGGCTGCTCCACGCGGCGTTCGCCCGGGCCCGCAACCGCTCCCTGACGGCCCTGTTCACGGCCACCACGGGCAGCGGCCGCCTCTTCCTCCGCCACGGCTTCGCACCGGTCGCCCCGAACCTGGCACCGGCCGCATGGGCGCGGTCCCTGGACCCGGACCGCGGCGCCCGCGTCCTGGCCTGCCCCCTGTAGGGCCCGGCCGGCGGATCACGGCCGGGTCCGCGGCGCCGCGGCGCCCAAGTCCCGACGGCTCCGCTGCCGCGACGCTCCCGCCGTGCGAGGCCCGCACCGCAGACCGCGCCGTCCGTCACCCTTCGGTGCCGGCCGCCGCGTCGAGGATCGCGGGCAGGGCCGCCACCAGGTCGTCGGCCTCGGCCCTGCCCAGCGTCAGGGCGGGCGCCAGCCGTACGGTGTCCGGTCCGGCCGCGTTGAGGAGGAAACCGGCCTCCTGCGCGGCCCCCTGCACCCGCGCGGCGACCGGCTCGGCGAGCGCGACGCCCAGGAGCAGCCCCGCCCCGCGCACCTCGCGGACCAGCGGGTGCCCCAGCGCACGGATGCCGTGCCTCAGCCGCTCGCCCAGCCAGGCGACGTGGGGCAGGAGCCCGTCCCTCTCGACCGTCTCCAGTACCGCCAGCCCGGCCGCGCACGCGACGGGGTTCCCGCCGAAGGTGGAGCCGTGCTGTCCGGGGGTCAGCAGCCCGGCGGCCGGACCGAGCGCGACGGCCGCGCCGATCGGCAGCCCCCCGCCCAGGCCCTTGGCGAGGGTGACCACGTCCGGGTCGGCCCCCGGCACCGCCTGGTGCGCGAACCAGTGGCCGGTCCGCCCGATCCCGGTCTGCACCTCGTCCAGGACCAGGAGGCTCCCCGCGGCCCGGGTGATCTCGCGGGCCGCGCGCAGGTAGCCCGCGGGCGCGGGAACCACCCCGCCCTCGCCCTGCACCGGCTCGAGGAACACCGCGGCCGTCCGCTCCGTGACGGCCGCACGGAGCGCCGCCGCGTCACCGAAGGGGACGTGCGTCACCTCCCCGGGCAGCGGCAGGAACGGGGCCCGCTTCGCCGGCCGGCCGGTGAGGGCCAGCGCCCCCATGGTGCGGCCGTGGAACCCGCCCTCGGCGGCGACCACATGAGGGCGCCCCGTACGCCGGGCGATCTTGAACGCGGCTTCGACCGCCTCGGCGCCCGAGTTCGCGAAGAACACCCGGCCCGGTGCCCCCAACAGGTCCAGGAGCCGCTCCGCCAACGCGACGGGCGGCTCCGAGGCGAACAGGTTCGACACGTGCCCGAGCCGCCCGGCCTGCGCCGCGACCGCTGCTGTGGCGGCCGGGTGGGCGTGCCCGAGCGTGTTGACGGCGATCCCGCCGGTGAAGTCCGTGTAGGCCCGCCCTGCCTCGTCCCACACCGTGCTGCCCTCGCCGCGGACGAGGGCCAGCGGGGGAGTGCCGTAGGTGTCCATCATGACCGCCCGCCACCGTGCGGTGATCGGGGTGCCGTCGTCGGCGGGGCTCATGGCCGGGCCTCCTCGGGCGCGGGGCGGGCGGGGCGTTCGTCCGGCACGATCGTCGTGCCGGGGCTCCTCCCGGCGGCGAACCCGCGCATCACGGCATGCGGTACGCGGCCGTCGAGGACCTGGGCCCGGCCCACCCCCGCCCGTACGGCCCGCAGGCAGCCCTCCATCTTCGGCAGCATGCCGCCGGCGAGGCCCGGCAGCAGCTCGGCCAGCTCGGCGGCCGTCAACCGGTCGACCACCTCCGTGCTGTGCGGCCACTCCGCGTACAACCCCGCGACATCCGTGAGGACGAGGAGCCGGGCCGCGCCGAGCCCGACCGCCAACGCCGAGGCGGCGAGATCGGCGTTGACGTTGTAGACCTGCCCGTCAGTGCCGCGCGCGACGGGGGAGACGACCGGGATGCGGCCCTCGTCCAGTAAGGCCCGCAGTGTGTCGGGGTCGACGGCCACCACCTCGCCGACCTGCCCCAGGTCCACCGGCCGCCCGTCCACCTCGGCCCGGCGCCGCACGGCGGTCAGCGTGTGCGCGTCCTCTCCCGACAGGCCCACGGCGTACGGGCCGCAGGCGTTGATCGCGGCGACGAGCTGCCGCTGGATGCGCCCCGTCAGCACCATGCGGACGACGTCCATGGCCTCCGGGGTCGTCACCCGCAGGCCCGCCTCGAAGCGGGACTCCAGGCCCAGCCGGTCGAGCATGGCGCTGATCTGCGGGCCGCCCCCGTGCACGACGACCGGCAGCACGCCGGCCCGGCGCAACTCCACGACGTCGCGGGCGAACGCATCGAGGAGCGCCCCGTCCACCATGGCGTTGCCGCCGAACTTGACGACGACCGTCCGGCCTTGGAGCTCCTTACTCCAGGACGGCGCCGCGGACGGTGCTCCGGCCTCCGGTGCCGGCCGTGCGACTGCGGTACGCATCCGTGTCTCCACCCCGTTCATGAGCTGTAGGCGCTGTTCTCGTGGACGTACTCGGCCGTGAGATCGTTGGTCCAGAGGACCGCCGAGGCGTCTCCGGAACGCAGGTCGACCGTGAGGGTGATCCGGCGGCCCGACAGGTCCGCCTTCTCCCGGGGCTCGCCGGGGGCCCCGTCGCGGCAGACCCACACGCCGTTGATCGCGACGTCCAGCCGGTCGGGGTCGAAGACGGCGCCGGTCGTGCCGATCGCCGAGAGGACCCGGCCCCAGTTGGGGTCCTCGCCGTGCAGCGCGCACTTGAGGAGGTTGTTCCGGGCCACGGAGCGGCCCACGGTGACGGCGTCCTCCTCCGAGGCCGCGCCGACGACCGCCACCTCGATCTCCTTGGACGCCCCTTCGGCGTCCGCGACCAACTGCCGGGCCAGGTCCAGGCAGACGGTGTGCACGGCCTCGGCGAACTCGGCCGGGTCCGGGGCGGTGCCGGAGGCGCCCGAGGCGAGCAGCAGCACGGTGTCGTTGGTGGACATGCAGCCGTCGGAGTCCACCCGGTCGAAGGTGGTGCGGACGGCGGTGCGCAGCGCGGAGTCCAGCAGCGGGCCGTCCGCGTCGGCGTCCGTGGTGAGGACCACCAGCATGGTGGCGAGCCCCGGGGCGAGCATCCCGGCCCCCTTCGCCATGCCGCCGACCGTCCACCCGGACCGGGTGGCGGCGGCCGTCTTGTGCACCGAGTCCGTCGTCCTGATCGCCACGGCCGCGTCGTCTCCGCCGTCGGGCGAGAGGGCGTCCGCGGCGGTGTCGATACCGGGCAGGAGGCGGCCCATCGGCAGGCGGACGCCGATCAGGCCGGTGGAGCAGACGGCCACCTCGCCGGGGTCCGCGCCGACGGCCCGCGCCGTGCGCTCCGCCGCCGCCTGCGTGTCGCGGGCGCCCTCCGGCCCCGTACAGGCATTGGCGCCACCGGAGTTGAGGACGACGGCGGCGACCCGCCGGTCCGCTAGCACGCGCCGCGACCAGCGGACCGGCGCGGCCTGCACCCGGTTGGAGGTGAACACGCCGGCGGCGGCCCGGGACGGCCCCTGGTTCACCACCAGCGCCAGGTCGGGATCCCCGGACTCCTTGATCCCGGCGGGGACCCCGCTCGCGAGGAATCCCCGGGCAGCGGTCACGCTCACGGAGCGACTCCGTTCGTGGGCAGGCCCAGCCACTCCGGCAGGCCCAGGGCTGCGTTCATGCTCTGCACCGCGCCGCCGGCGGTGCCCTTGGCCAGGTTGTCGATCGCGCTCACGCAGATCAGGCGGCGCGTGTCGGAGTCCACGGCGACCTGCACCTGGACCGTGTTGGAGCCGAGCACCGCGCCGGTGGACGGCCACCGGCCGGGCGGCAGCAGCCGCACGAACGGCTCGTCCGCGTAGGCCGCTTCGAAGACCGCGCGCACCGCCTGCTCGCCGCCGGCCGACGCACCGGGCCGGAGCCGGGCGGAACACGTGGCGAGGATGCCGCGGGGCATGGGCGCGAGCGTCGGAGTGAAGGAGACCGTCACGCGCTCGCCGGCCACCCGCGACAGGTTCTGGATGAGCTCGGGGGTGTGCCGGTGGCCGCCGCCGACCCCGTACGGGGTCATCGACCCCATGGCCTCTGCGCCGAGGAGGTGCGGCTTGAGCGCCCGGCCCGCCCCCGAGGTACCGCTCGCCGCGACGACCACAGCCTCCGGCTCCACCAGCCCGGCCGCGTAGGCGGGGAACAGCGCCAGCGTGACCGCCGTCGGATAGCAGCCGGGCACGGCGATCCGGCGGGCGCCCTTCAACTCCTCTCGCTGACCGGGCAGCTCGGGCAGGCCGTACGGCCAGGTCCCGGCGTGCTCCGTTCCGTAGAACCGCTTCCAGTCGGCCGGATCGCGCAGCCGGAAGTCGGCGCCGCAGTCCACGACCAGGGCGTCCGGCTCCAGTTCGCGGGCGAGGGGCGCCGACTGCCCGTGCGGGAGGGCGAGGAACACCACGTCGTGCCCGCGCAGCGTGCGCGCCGACGTCTCCTCAAGCACCCGGTCGGCAAGACCGGCCAACTGGGGCTGTACGCCGCCGAGAAGGCGGCCGGCGCTGCTGTGGGCGGTGACGGAGCCGATCTCCGTCCCCGGATGCGAGGTGAGCAGACGCAGGATCTCTCCGCCGGCGTAGCCACTGGCTCCGGCCACCGCGACCCGTAGGGTCATGTTCTTCCGTCTCCTGGTGTGGGGGTGCGCGGGACGCGCCGAAGAGCAGCTCCGCACTTCAATTGAGGTAAGGCTAACCTTAGTTAGTTGCTTCGGCCCACTTCTGGACGGCAAGACGGGCCCGTGACGCACGTCACGTCGAGATTCGGCCCCGGAGGCTCGGGGAGAGCCGAAACGACGTCGGCACGTCGCCCACTCCGCCCGCGGGTCGCCGTGCCGGCGGCCCGCTGCCTGGCGCCGGCCGGGGGGATCGATCGGCCGGCTCGTGTTCGGTCGGGAGACCGGCGAACGCCGCAACGGGCTGCCGCAGAACGCGCGGATGTCCGACGCGTTGACGGCGGCCGGTGCGGACCGGCCCGCCACCTGCGCCGAGTTCGGCGATGCGATCACCAAGGCGACCACCGGGGATGAGCCGGGCCGGCACACCGTGGCCCGGGTCCAGGCGATGGAGACGGTGCTGTACGCCCTCGCCCCGGCGAAGGGGCACCGCGTCCGGCTCGACCCGGAGCTGCGGCGTCCGCCGGCGTCGGCCCTGGCGGACTACGGCGCCGACGTCTACGCCCGCCTGCACTCCCGCGCCGCCCCGGACGTGCGGGCGGACCGCGTCCGCGCCCAGCCCGTGGATATGATCCGCATCTGGGGCACGGCGCGCGCCCTGGACGAGTGACCCCGCTGCGTCATCCCGGCGGCATCGGATTCGCCGCCGGAATGACGGCGTCCGGGATGACGGGGCCCAGGACCACGGCGTCCGGGGTGAACGCCACCTGCTGCGGGGTGCCGCAGTCGGCGGTCTCCACCGCGACCTCCCGCCCGCACCCCGCGCACGCCAGGTTCGGGCCCTGCGAGCCGCTCGGCCCGCAGCACCCCTGCCGGCGCCGCGGCACCTCCGCCACCCCGCGGACGTCCCCCCTGCCCAGCACCGCGTACGGGGCCCCGGGCCGGGCGGCCGGCGCGCCGGCGGGCGGGTGCGTCCACGACAGGTGGTACGGCTCGGGGTCGTGGGCGAAGGTGCCCGGCGCCAGCCGCGGCGGGCACTCCGCGCCGTCGGGAACCTCGTACGGCAGCGGCGCCTCGGCCAGGGGCGGCAGCGGGACCTCGCGCACCGGGGCACTCAGCACGGCCCGGCACCCCGCACAGCGGAACACGATCACCACCCCATCCTGCCCGGCCGCCCCAAGAGGCGTACACCGCCGCCGGCGTCCGATTTCCGGTGGGGTTCGGCGGCCCGGCATGGTGTGATGGAGACATGATCGAACAGTTCCTGGCCCGAGACCTGTCCGCCGTCGAGGAAGCCGTCCGCAAGGCGGCCGCCGCCGAGATCATGCCGAGGTTCCGGCAGCTCGCCGACCACGAGGTCGACGAGAAGAGCGGGCCGCACGACCTCGTCACCGTCGCCGACCGCAAGGCCGAGGAGCACCTGACCGCCGCCCTCACCCGACTCCTGCCCGGCTCGACCGTGGTCGGCGAGGAAGCCGTCCACGCCGACCCGACCGTCTACGGGGCACTGCGCGCAGACGCCCCCGTCTGGATCGTCGACCCCGTCGACGGCACCCGCCAGTTCGTCTCCGGCGACCCCGCCTTCTGCACCCTCGTCGCCCTCGCCCACCGCGGCGAGATCCTCGCCTCCTGGACGTTCGCCCCGGCACTCGACGAGATGGCCACCGCCGTCCGCGGGCAGGGCGCACACCTCGGCGGCGAGCGGCTCGCCTGCGGGTCCCCCGAACCGGGCGCCGAGCTGCGCGTCGCCGTGGCCCACCCGTTGTACACCACCGACCGCGACAAGCGGATCCTCTCCCGCCTCGACGTCCCCGGCGTCGCCGCCCGGCCCTGCGGCTCGGCCGGACTGGAATACCTGAAGGTGGCCCGCGGCCAGGTCGACGCGCTCGCCTTCACCTGGCCCTCCGCCTGGGACCACGCCGCCGGGCTGCTCCTCGTCGACGAGGCCGGCGGCGCGCAGAGCACCGTCGCCGGGGTCCCCTTCCGGGTCGACCGGGACAACGAGCTGCCGTTCGCCGTCGGCCGGGACGAGGCCACCGCCCTGCGCGTCCGGGACCTGCTGCGCGAGGTGTGAGGCGCCGAGGGGCGCACAGGGCGTCGGAATATCCTGGGGGCGCAGCCGCCGCCGGACGAAGGGGTCACATGGTGTCGTCGATTCTCGATGCGGTCGTGGTGGGGGCGGGGCCCAACGGGCTCACGGCCGCGGTCGAACTGGCCCGCCGCGGACACTCGGTGGCCGTCTACGAAGCCGCCGGCACGGTCGGCGGCGGAGCCCGCACGGAGGAGCTGACCCTCCCGGGGTTCCGGCACGACCCCTGCTCGGCCGTCCACCCGCTGGGCGCAGGCTCCCCGGCGTTCGGCGCGATGCCGCTGGGGCGTTACGGGCTGGAGTGGCTGCACGCGCCGCTGCCGATGGCGCACCCCTTCGACGACGGCACGGCCGCGGTGCTCTCCCGTTCGGTCGCCGAGACCGCGGCCTCCCTCGGGGCGCGCGACGCCGGCGCCTACCGGCGGCTCGTCCAGCCGTACCTCGGCAGGTGGGACACCCTCGTCCGCGACTTCATGTCCCTGCCCGCGACCGCCCTGCCCCGTGACCCCCTCACCCTCGCCCGGTTCGGGCTCGCCGGGCTGCCGCCCGCCACCTGGCTGATGCGCCGCTTCCACGAGGAGCGGGCCCGTGCCCTGTTCTCCGGGCTCGTCGCCCACGTCATCGCCCCGCTGAACGGCATCGCCACCGGCGCCGTCGGCCTGGTCTTCGCCCTCGCCGCGCACGCCGTCGGCTGGCCCATGCCGCGCGGCGGCTCCCAGTCCCTCTCGGACGCCCTCGCCGCCTACCTGGCCGACCTGGGCGGCACCGTCCACACCGGCTTCGAGGTCAAACGCCTCGACGACCTGCCTCCCGCCCGCGCGTACGTCTTCGACACCTCCCCGACGGCCCTGGCCCGCATCGCCGGCCTCGGCCGCTTCTACGACGGCTACCGCTACGGCGCCTCCGTCTTCAAAATCGACTACGCGCTGTCGGGCCCCGTCCCGTGGACCGCCGAAGCGCCGCGGCGTGCCGGCACCGTCCAGATCGGGCCCCGCACCCGCGACATCGACGCCGCCCTGCAACTCGCCGGCAGCGGCCGCGCCCCGCGCAACCCGTTCCTGATCACCGCACAGCCCAGCCTGGTCGACCCGGGCCGCGCACCCGAGGGCAAGCACGTCTTCTGGGCCTACGGGCACGTCCCCGCCGGCTGGGACGGCGACCTCACCGACGCCGTCGAACGCCAACTGGAGCGCTTCGCACCGGGCTTCCGCGACCTCGTCCTGGCCCGCGCCACGGCCGGCCCGCCGCAGCTCGCCGCCCGCAACCCCAACTACGTCGGCGGGGACATCGCCTGCGGCGCCGCGTCCGGCCTCCAACTCCTCCTCAGGCCCCGCCTGTCGCCGCACCCGTACTCGACACCGCACCCGGCCGTCTTCCTCTGCTCCTCCGCCACCCCGCCCGGCCCCGGCGTCCACGGCATGTCCGGGCACAACGCGGCCAAAGCCGTGTGGCGGCACCTGCGAAAGGCCCCGTGAATGGTCCGCATCACCCTCGTCCGGGGCGACATCACCACCGAGCACGCCGACGCCGTCGTCAACGCGGCGAACTCCTCCCTGCTCGGCGGCGGCGGAGTCGACGGCGCGATCCACCGCCGCGGCGGCCCGGACATCCTCGAAGCCTGCCGAGCACTGCGCGCCTCCCACTACGGCAAGGGCCTGCCGACGGGCCGCGCGGTCGCCACCACCGCCGGCCGCCTCCCCGCCCGATGGGTGATCCACACCGTGGGCCCGGTCTGGTCCCGGGACGAGGACCGCTCCGCCCTCCTCGCCTCCTGTTACCGCGAATCGCTGCGCGTCGCGGACGAACTGGGCGCCCGCACGGTCGCGTTCCCCGCCATCAGCACGGGCGTCTACGGCTGGCCGATGGCCGACGGCGCCCGCATCGCCGTGGAGGCGGTCCGGAGCGCCGGGACCGACGTCGAGGAGGTCCGGTTCGTCCTCTACGACGAGCGGGCGTACCGGGCGTTCGCCGAGCAGACCGGAGCCTCGGAGGCCGACTGACGCCGAGGGCGCCCCGCCAGAGGCCGCGCGCCCGCACCGACCGGAGCGGGCGCCGGGCGGAAAATGGGTGCCGCGGTCGGCGGTGCTGCCGCAGAATCGGCCGCATGACAGACACAGGGGTCGTCCGCGACACGCTCACCGCCTGGGCGGCCGGCCACGGCTCCGAGGGAGCGGCGCGCCGACTCGTCGCGGAGGGCGGCGTACGGACCGCGGTGCTGGTGGAAGGGCGCAGCGACCTCGCCGCGCTCGAGGCCCTGGCCGCGCGCTTCGGCCGCACCCTGGAGGCCGAGGGGGTCTGCGTCGTCCCGAT
The DNA here is from genome assembly GCF_003949955.1 of Streptomyces sp. WAC05292. Lineage (NCBI taxonomy): Bacteria > Bacillati > Actinomycetota > Actinomycetes > Kitasatosporales > Streptomycetaceae > Streptomyces > Streptomyces sp. WAC05292. Next base: position 5,582 of record NZ_RPSE01000128.1, on the reverse strand, counting down.
GGGCGGTGCGATGAACGTCGGGCGCCACGCCGGCCTCCTGGGCCCGCCGGGCCTGGGGCTTCGCCTCACAGGGCTGTGCGACGCGCGGGAGCGGCCCTTCTACGACCGCGCGTTCGCGCGGGCCGGTGCCCCCGCCGAGGGGGTCTTCGTCTGTGTGGCGGACCTGGAGGAGGAACTGATCCGGGTGCTGGGCGTACCGAAGGTGGAGGAGATCGTCGAGACGGAGGGCGACCTCACGCCGTGGCGGACGTTCACGCGCCAGCCCGCGCAGGCGGGCCGGAGCCAGCAGGACCTGATGCGGCGCTTCCTCGGCACCAAGAAGGGCCGCAAGATCCGCTACGGCCACCTCCTGGCCGCAGCCCTCGATCCCGGCCGGGTCCCCGATCCGCTGGACGCCCTGTTCAGCGCGCTGTGAGCCGGGCACGGCGCGGGCTCACCAGCCCGGGCCGGGCAGGAGCGCCGGCGGCCGCGCGGCCCGGCCGGCACTCCGGGCGGGCGGCGGGGGGACGCGGCCTGCCCGGACCGCCGGGCGGCGGGGCCTGGTCAGCGGAGGGCGACCAGGACGCGGCTGTCGCCGTACTGCCAGACCGTGCCCGCCTCGCGGAAGCCCGCTTCGCGCAGGAGGGCGGTGTGCGTCGACACGGGCAGGTCCGCGTCCGCGCACGGCGGGTGGCAGGTGGTGTCGTGGAGGGTGAGGTAGGGGGCGAGTTCGGGATCGGCTGCCGCGCCCTTCCACCACGACTGCCAGTCCTCGTGAGTGAAGGCGAGGTTCCGTTCGGCGTGGCGGCGGCCCAGGTCGACCGCGAGGTCGCGGATGGCGGGGGAGTCGGGCCGGATGTGGTCGCCGTTGACGAACACGCCGCCCGGCGCCAGCCGTTCGGCGAGGTCGCGGTAGACGCCGGCCAGGGTGTCCCGGTCGAGGTAGTGCAGGGCGGTCGTGGAGACGGCCGCGTCGACGGGCCGGTCCAGGCCGAGCGCGTCCAGCCAGCCCGGCTCGCCGATCAGGGAGCGGACGTGGCGCAGCCGCGCCCGCGCGGCGGCCCCGTAGTGGGCGCGGCCCAGCTCCAGCAGCAGCGGATCGGCGTCGACGGCGACCACCTCGGCGCCGGGCAGCCGTTCGGCGAGCCGCGCGGCCAGCGCACCCGGCCCGCTGCCCAGGTCCAGCAGCAGGGCGTCCCGCCTGCCTCGGGTGGCCTGTTCGACGACGTCCGCGATGACCGTGAACCGCTCCTCGCGGTCCACCGCGTACCGCTGCTGCTGGCACTCCCAGCGCTCCACCCAGCGCGCCGCCGTCACCGCACTCAAGTCCATAGTGAAAATCATTGCAGCTTGGCGAGGGCGGTGAGCAACTTCTCCATCTCTTCGAGTGTGTTGTAGACGTGCAGGCTGACGCGCACCGACCCGTCCCGCGGGTCCCGACCCGCCTGGCAGTGGTCGTCCGAGCGCACCATGAAGCCGTGGCTGAACAGGATGAACCCCAGGTCCTGCGAGCCGATTCCCTGATGGCGGAACGTCACGATGGAGCCCCGCCGCTGCACCGCCGTGCCGGCCGCGAGGCTGCTGCGGCAGCCGAGCACCTCGTACGCCGGCATCCGGGACAGCCCGTCGGTCAGCACGGACGCGAGCGCCGCCGTCCACCGGGCGATCCGCTCCACCCCGGCGGCCTCCAACCAGTCCAGGGCCGCCGCCAGGCTCGCGATCCCCGCGGTGTTCGGCGTACCGGCCCAGCCGCCGGGCCGGAACGCGGGCCCCCGCTCGCCGCGGGCCCACACCGCGCCCGTCCCCGGCAGGGCCAGGGCCTTGTGCCCGGAGAAGACGAGGAAGTCCACGTCCAGGTCGGCTGCCGACACCGGCTGGTGGCCGACGCTCTGCGCGGCGTCCAGGCAGATCGGCACGTCCGGGCCGACCGCCTCGCGGATGCGGTGCACGTTCATGTCGGCCCCGTACACGTGGTGGACGTGGGTCGCCGCCACGAAGCGGGTGCGCGGCCCGGCCAGCGCGGCCAGCGCCCGCGCGTCGTAGTCGCCGGTCCCGGCCTGGCAGGGCAGCTCCCGCACCGCGATCCGCACCCCGCGCGCGGCCAGCAGGTCCCGCGCCTCCAGCCACGGGTCGAGGTTGGCCCGGTGGTCGCCGAACGGCACGACGATCTCGTCCCCGTCGCGCAGCAGCTGCGGCAGCCAGTCGCGGGCCACCGTCCGCAGGCCCTCGGTGGTCCCGCCGGTGAAGTGCACCGACGACGGCCCCGCGGCGCCCCGCCCCGCGCCGGCACCCGCCTCGGCCTTCGCCGACCGGTCCCCCAGGAACTCCCGCACCCGCTCCGCGGCCCCCGCGACCAGGGCCGTCGTCGCGTTCGCCCACGGGTACGAGCCGCGGCCCGCGTTGGCGTTGGAGGTCGTGAGGTAGGTGTACACCGCGTCCAGGACCTGCCGCGGCTTCTGCCCGGTCGCCGCACTGTCCAGGTACGCCAGCTCCGGGTTGGCCGCCACGATGGGGAAGTCGGCGCGCAGCGGCCGCTGCCACGGCGCCAGCTCCCGCAGCTCCGCCCGCGGATCCGCCTGCGGGCCGGGTCCCGCCATCAGTCGCGCACCAGGGGCGCGCCCGCGTCCCGCCACGCGACGATCCCGCCGGCGAGGCTGCGCACGTCCGGATGCCCCATGCGGGTCAGCAGGGCCGCGTAGCGCAGGGACTGCTCGCCGATCGGGCAGGCCAGCAGCACCGGCCGGCTCGTGCTGAACGGCAGCCCGCCCCGCACGAGTTCCGCGAACAGCTCGTCCACGATGTTGACCGAGCCGTCGATGTGCAGCGCCCCGTACGCGAAGGGGCCGCGCAGGTCCACGACCAGCGGCCGCCCCGACTCCACCCAGGCGCGCGCCTCCGGCACCTCCACGGACCGGGCGGCGGCCAGCTCGGCGTCGGTGACGGTGTCGGCGGAGTTCCGCACGGGCGGCCGGCCCAGCAGCTCCGGGCGGCGCTGCCGGACGTAGCCGAGGTAGCCCTCCGTGCGGTCGCACACCACGAACACCGCGGTCCGCCGCTCCGTCAGCTCCGCGTCGAGCGCTCGCAGATGCCGCACCGCGCCGTGGTACGCCGCCCCTCCCGTCGGCCCGGAGAGCATCCCGCAGCGGCGCAGCAGCACCAGCATCCCGTCCAGGGCCTCGTCGGAGGTCACCGCCTCGATCGCGTCGTAGACCGCCGGGTCGAACAGGCCGACCTCCTGCACCTCGTCGGCGGTGCGGATGCCCGGGATGAAGTCCGACTTCGCGCCGACGAGCCCCACCACGCGGACCGCCGGATCATGGGCGCGCAGGGCCCGGGCGATGCCGGTCGAGGAGCCGGCGGTGCCCACGCAGGCGATGAACCAGTCCGGCGCCCGGCCGTCCAGGTCGGCGATGATCTCCGGGCCGGTGCCGTCGGCGTGCGCCTGCGCGTTCAGCGGGTTGAAGTACTGGTCGGTGTGGAGGTGCGTGCTCCCGGGGGCGCTGAGCTGCTGGTGGAAGAGGGTCAGCGGATCGGCGGTGTCGGTCGGGTCCAGGCACTCGCTCTGGCCGGGCAGCTCCTCGATCCGCGCGCCGAGCAGGAGCAGCAGGTCCTTGATCTCGGGCACCCGCATGCGGTTGGTGACGCTCTTGAACGGCAGCCCGTGCATCCCCGCGATCAGCGCGAGCGCCTTGGCGGTGTTGCCGCTGGACAGCTCGACGACCGTCTCACCGCGGGCGGCCGCGCCGGCCAGCCGATCGCGCACCATGTTCCAGGCGGGCCGGTCCTTCAGCGAGCCGAACGGGTTGAGCATCTCCAGCTTCGCGTACAGGTCGATGTTCCGCAGTCCGTGCACGTCCTGGTCGATGCGCACCAGCGGCGTGTTGCCGATGGCCTCCGTGATGCTGTCGTACCTCATGCGCCTCATCCCCCCGCTTCCGTGACCGGCCAGTACTGCTCGTCGAGGCACCAGCGCCAGACGCCCTCCTCCTCCCTGACGGCGACCTTCCGGGCCGTGGGCTGCCGCTGCGCCCGGGTGGCCGTGAAGTCCATGCAGTAGCCGGCCGTGTTGGGGAACGCCAGCAGGTCGCCGGGGTCCGGCAGCCGCGGCAGGAAGACGGTGCGACGGGTGATCAGGTCGGCCTCCAGGCACAGGTTGCCCATCAGGTGCACCCCGACCGCGCCGGAGCCGCCGGAGCCGTCGGAGCCGTCGGCACGTGGCGGCTCGTCCCTCCTCGGGACGAGGACGGGGTCCACGAGCACCCCGTGGTCCTCCAGCCCGACGTCGCCGGCGTTGAGCGCGAGCCGCACCCACGGCGGGCCGCCGGTGTCGGTCCGCACCTCCAGGACCCGGCCGAGGGTGAGGCCGCACTGGTCGGCGAGAGCGCGGCCCGGTTCGGCGTACACGTCGCAGAGGCTCTCCAACAGCAGCGTGCCCAGCGGCCTGCCCAGGGTGGGGGCCGGCCGGGACAGCAGCTCGTCCAGGTACGCGGGCCCGGCCGCCGGCCGGTGGGCCGGGTAGAGGGCGAGCGAGCCCTTCAGGGTGCCGTTCTCCACGCGCAGGCCGTAGCCGTACCCGCCCCAGGCCAGCGGGGCGCGGCGGCCCAGCGCCGCCTCGGTGAGGGCGGTGGTGTACCGCTCCCACTGCGCGGCGTGCGCCAGGTAGCTGACGCCGTATCCGCCGCCCACGTCGATGGCGCGCGGCCGGAACCCGCGCGAGCGCAGCTCGTCGACCGCCCGGATGCAGCCCTCCAGGGCGGTGGCCTTCTCGTCCGTGCTGGTCGTGTCCAGGTGGTAGCCGACGCCGACGGGCTCAAGGGCGTCGCGGTGCTTCTCCAGCAGGTCCAGCAGCGGGCCCAGCGCCCCGGCCGGGGTGCCGAAGCGGCTGCGCCGCGACAGGGTCCGCGCCCCGGCCGCCTCGAACCCCGACAGTCGCAGCACGACGTCCAGCCGGGGCAGACCGTGCGCACGCACGAGGCGGGCGGCCTGTTCCAACTCACCGGGCCCGTCGGCGTTCAGGGTGGCGCCGGTGCGCGCCGCCAGCCACAGGAAGGCGGGGTCCTTGGGGCCGGTCGCCATCAGCCGGCCGCCGGTGAAGCCGGCGCCGAGCGCGTGCTGGAGCTCCTCCTGCGAGGCGGCGTCCAGGCAGGCGGAGGTGGCGGCGAGGTGGCGGACGAGGGCGCTGGAGCCGGTGGCCTTGTGCGCGAAGTAGATGCGGCCGCCCAGCCGGTGCCGGCGCAGGACGGCGGCGAACTGCGCGACATTGCGCCCGATCTCCTCGGGCAGGACGACGGCGAGCGGCGAGCCCAGTCCGTCGACGAGCCCGTGCAGGAACGGTCCGGCACGCAGCAGCGAGGCCGGGCCCGCGGTGAGCCTCGGTTGCAGGTACAAGGGGGCGTCGCTCATTCCGGCCGTCCCTCCCAGACGATCGACTGCGGGCCCGCTCCGTGATCGATTCGCACGGCTGTGCACATCATCGCTCCACAACTGCCGCAGCTAAAGGGGGCGTGGGGAAGCACGGGGGGCGTGCGGCCGGAACGAATCCGGCGCCGACGCCGAAAGCCCCCGCCCGGAACCCTCCCCTCCGGCGGCCCGAGAACCACCAC
>NZ_RPSE01000127.1:0-14989 GCF_003949955.1 Streptomyces sp. WAC05292 | reverse complement strand
CCGCCGGTCGGCGCCGGAGCCCCCGCCTCCGGGCCCCGCCCGCGGGCAGCGAAAAGCCCGGGCGCCGGCAGGGCCGGCACCCGGGCTCGTGTCAGCGGGCCCCCGGCGCGGGGGCTCCGGCGCCGACCGGCGGATCACCAGTAGACGACGACCTTGTCGCCGACCTTCACCTGGTCGAACAGCGCGGCGATCTTGCCCTTGTCGCGGACGTTCACACAGCCGTGCGAGGCGCCGTTGTAGCCGCGCGCCGCGAAGTCCGCCGAGTAGTGCACCGCCTGGCCGCCGCTGAAGAACATCGCGTACGGCATCGGCGTGTGGTAGATCGTCGACGTCCAGTCCTTCGCCTTCCAGCCCACGCTGAACTCGCCCTCGCGGGTCGGCGTGTTCTCGGAGCCGAAGCGGACGTCCATCGTCGAGATGATCTTTCCGTCGATCATCCAGGCGAGGGTGCGGCTCTCCTTGGAGATGCACATGACCCGGCCCTGCATGCAGCGCGGGTCCGGCGCGTCCGCCTCGTTGACCTCCGGCGGGCGCAGCTCGTCGGCGGTGGGCTTCTTGCTCATGGCCTGGATCTTCTTCCAGGTGGCCGCGTCGACCGAGCCCGTCGCGGGCAGGCCGTTCCTGGCCTGGAAGGACTTGACGGCGGAGGTCGTCTTGGAGCCGTAGAAGCCGGTGGGCTTCACCGACATGAGCTTCAGCTGCTTCAGGCGGGCCTGGAGCTCGCGGACCTGCTCGGTGTCGTCGCCGTTCGCCATGATCGCCTTGACCGTCGGGGACGGCGAGGCCGAGGCCGACGGGGACGCCGACTGCGACGCGGACGGCGAGGGCGACGCCGCCTTGCCGTCGTCCGAAGGCGAGGCGGCGGGCGACGGGTCCGCAGCGGACGTCGAGGGCACCGCCGACGCGGCACCGGCCGGCGCCGACTCCGACGGTCCGCACGCCGTCGCGGCGAGCGCGACGGCGACGGCCGCGCCGAGCGCGCGGACTATGGCTTTCTGGCGGTGCATGGCTGTCCCCCCGGGATTTCTGCTTCGTGTACCTAGGTGATGCCTGGCGGGCGTGGAGAGTTGCACACGCGGACGGGATGTTGCGCCATTGTGACCAGCGGCCGTCAGGGGACGGCCGCAGCCGTCGCGGGGAAGGTTGTATCAGCCCCGGGGCCCTTTGCTCCACGGAGGGGTTGGTCACATGGCGAGCACCGAGAGCGGAAATCCCATCGAACCGGTATACGGGCCGCGGGACCTGACGGGATGGGATCCGGAAGTCAAACTGGGCGAACCGGGAGCGTATCCGTACACAAGGGGGATTTACCCGACGATGTACACCGGCAAGCCGTGGACCATGCGGCAGTACGCCGGCTTCGGGACGGCCGCCGAGTCCAACGCCCGCTACCGCCGGCTCATCGACGCCGGCGGCACCGGCCTGTCCGTCGCGTTCGACCTGCCCACCCAGATGGGCCACGACTCCGACGCCCCGCTCGCCCACGGCGAGGTCGGCAAGGTCGGCGTGGCGGTCGACTCCCTCGACGACATGCGGACCCTCTTCGCCGGGATCCCCCTCGACCGGGTCTCCACCTCGATGACCATCAACGCGCCCGCGGCCCTGCTGCTGCTCCTGTACCAGCTCGTCGCCGAGGAGCAGGGCATCGCCGGCGACCGGCTCACCGGCACCGTCCAGAACGACGTCCTCAAGGAGTACATCGCCCGCGGCACCTACATCTTCCCGCCCGGGCCCTCGCTGCGGCTGACCGCGGACACCTTCCGGTACTGCCGCGCCGAGATCCCCCGCTGGAACACCATCTCCATCTCCGGCTACCACATGGCCGAGGCCGGGGCCTCACCCGCGCAGGAGGTCGCCTTCACCCTCGCCGACGGCATCGCCTACGTGCGGACCGCGCTGGCCGCCGGGATGCGCGTCGACGAGTTCGCCCCCCGGCTGTCGTTCTTCTTCGTCGCCCGCACCACCCTCCTGGAGGAGGTCGCCAAGTTCCGGGCGGCCCGGCGGATCTGGGCGCGCGTCATGCGCGAGGAGTTCGGCGCCCGCGACCCGAAGTCGCAGATGCTGCGCTTCCACACCCAGACGGCGGGCGTCCAGCTGACGGCGCAGCAGCCAGAGCTGAACCTGGTGCGGGTGGCCGTCCAGGCCCTGGCGGCCGTCCTCGGCGGGACGCAGTCCCTCCACACCAACTCCTTCGACGAGGCGATCGCCCTGCCCACCGAGAAGGCGGCCCGGCTGGCGCTGCGCACCCAGCAGGTCCTCGCCCACGAGACCGACGTCCCGCACACCGCCGACCCGTTCGCCGGGTCGTACGCGGTGGAGCGCATGACGGACGAGGTCGAGGAGGGGGCCCTCGCGCTGATGCGGCGCGTGGAGGAGCTCGGCGGGGCGGTCGCCGCGATCGAGGCCGGCTTCCAGAAGGCGGAGATCGAGCGGAACGCCTACCGCATCGCCCGCGAGACCGACGCGGGCGAGCGGGTCGTCGTCGGCGTCAACCGCTTCGCCCTCGACGAGGAGGAGCCGTACGAGCCGCTGCGCGTCGACCCCGCCATCGAGGACCGGCAGCGGGAGGCCCTCGCCCGGCTGCGGGCCGAGCGCGACGGCGCGGCCGTGGAGGCGGCGCTCGGCGCGCTGCGCCGGGCGGCCGAGGGCACGGACAACGTCCTGTACCCGATGAAGGAGGCGCTGCGCGCCCGCGCGACCGTCGGGGAGGTGTGCACGGCCCTGCGCGGGGTCTGGGGAGCCTACGAGCCCCCCGGTTCCACATGGTGAAACACCCGGCGCGACAGCAGTGAACCTGTGGAACACTCCTGCCCATGCTGGGCGTCACCGACCTGCCGACCTATCTGGCCGGCCTCCTCCTGATCATCCTGCTGCCGGGGCCGAACTCCCTCTACGTGCTCTCCGTCGCCGCACGGCGCGGCGTGCGCACGGGGTACAAGGCCGCCGCCGGCGTCTTCACCGGCGATGCCGTCCTCATGACGCTGGCGGCCGCCGGCGCCGGGGCGCTGCTCCAGACCAGCCCCCTGCTCTTCGGCGTCGTCAAACTGCTCGGCGCCGGCTACCTGACCTGGCTCGCCGTCGGGATGCTGCGCGGGGCCTGGGCGCTGTGGCGGTCGCGGGCCGAGCGGGACGGGGCCGGGGCGGTGGAGCCGCAGCCGCTCGGGGAGGCCGCCGCCGAGCGGGAGCGGCCGTACCGGCGGGCCGTCCTGATCAGCCTGTTCAACCCGAAGGCGATCCTCTTCCTGGTCTCCTTCTTCGTGCAGTTCGTGGACCCCGGCTACGCCTACCCGGCGCTGTCCTTCCTGCTGCTGGGCGCCCTGCTCCAGCTGGGCAGCTTCCTCTACCTGACGCTGCTGATATTCGGCGGCACCCGCCTGTCGGCCGCCTTCCGCCGCCGGCGGCGGCTGAGCGCCGGCGCGACCTCCGCCGCGGGCGTCCTCTTCCTCGGGTTCGCGGCCAAACTCGCGACGGGGTGACGGCCGGGCCGACCACCGCCCCGGCGTGCCGTGCGATCGGCCGAGACGCCGTCAGCTTCCCGTCCACGCCCGTCCACATACCCCCGTACGCCGTGGCGGTCCGGGCGGCCACCGGGGCCGGGTGAGCGCGCGAGTTTACCCCTGGGTGCAACCGGTCATGCGTCCAGAGGCTTGGTTTTTTTCCCCTGACGGCATGAACTTTTCCTGATCTCCATCCAGTTGGACCATTCGTGCGCCTACCCTTCAACGGGTGAACCAGTTGATGTCCCGCGAGTCCCAGACCGTCCTGCCCGGTGTGCCCTCCCAGCCCGAGCTGCCGGGGAAGCTGCCGGATCACCTGCGTGCCGAACTGATCGCCTTCCGCCGGGACTTGCACATGCACCCCGAGCTAGGACACCAGGAGTTCCGCACCACGGCGGCCATCAAGGCCCGACTGGAGGAAGCCGGCCTGCGCCCACGCGTCCTGGCGTCCGGCACCGGGCTGGTGTGCGACGTGGGCACCTGGGACGGCGGCCGGCCGATGCTGGCGCTGCGTGCGGACATCGACGCCCTTCCCATCCCCGACGCCAAGACGCACGTCCCCTACCGCTCGACGGTCCCCGACCGGGCCCACGCCTGCGGCCACGACGTCCACACGGCGGTCGTCCTCGGCGCCGGGCTGGTGCTCGCCGAGCTCGACCGGCAGGGGGTGCTGCCCCGCCCGGTGCGGCTGCTGTTCCAGCCGGCGGAGGAGGTGCTGCCGGGCGGGGCGACCGACGCCATCGCCGCGGGCGTCCTCGACGGCGTCGGCAAGATCATCGCGGTGCACTGCGACCCCCGCGTCGACGCCGGGAGGATCGGCCTGCGGACCGGCGCGATCACCTCGGCCTGCGACCGGCTGGAGGTCACCCTGGAGGGGCCCGGCGGCCACACCGCCCGGCCCCACCTGACCACCGACCTGGTGACGGCCGCCGCGCGGGTCGCGGTCGACCTGCCGGCGGTGGTGGGGCGCCGCATGGACGCCCGCTCCGGCATGTCGATCACCTGGGGGAGGATCGAGACCGGGCACGCCTGCAACGTCATCCCCATGCGCGCGGAGCTGTCCGGGACCATCCGCTGCCTCGACATCAACGCCTGGCACGAGGCCCCCGACCAGATCCACGCCGCGATCGACGAGATCGCCTCGCTACACCGCGCCAAGTCGGAGATCACCTACGTGCGGGGCGTCCCGCCGGTCGTGAACGACCCGGCCGTCACCGAGCTGCTGCGCGAGTCCATGACCGCCCGGTGCGGGGCGGCGTCCGTCGAGGGCACCGAGCAGAGTCTCGGCGGCGAGGACTTCTCCTGGTATCTGGAGCACGTCCCGGGCGCGATGGCCCGCCTCGGCGTCCACCCTCCGGGCGGCTCCGTCAAGAAGGACCTGCACCGGGGCGACTTCGACGTCGACGAGGACGCGATCGCCGTCGGAGTGGAGTTCTTCACGGCCGCGGCCCTGCTCGACGGCCGCCGCGCAAGTGCGATCGGCTAGAAATCTTTACCTCATCTGAGCGGCGCGCGGCACACCTGTCCAGCCCTTGATACACAAGGGCTGGACGCCTCCGCAGTCACCAACCGGTCACTGTCCGGTTCGCGACGATCCGATAACGACTCCTGAACGGGCTCTTAACTGACATCTACGCGCGTTACGATCGCCGCGAAACCAGCGCCGGTCATGGCGCTTTCGGTCAGGTTTTGAAGGAGCCTCCCCTTGCGCCGGATCACCAGGATCGCCACCGTGGGCATCGCGTCCGCGGCGCTGGCCCTCTCGGCCACCGCCTGTGGCGGAAAGAAGTCGTCCGACTCGGCCTCCTCCACGGAGTCGGGTCAGAAGTCCGCAGCCATCGCCTACGACATCGGCGGCCGCGGCGACCAGTCCTTCAACGACGCCGCCTACGCGGGTCTGGAGAAGGCCGAGAAGGACCTCCAGATCAAGGGCGCGGAAGCCGAGCCCACCGAGGGCGAGAGCGAGGCCGACAAGGTCCAGCGCCTCACCGAGCTCGCGCGCAAGGGCCACAACCCGGTCATCGGTGTCGGCTTCGCGTACGGCGCCGCGATCGAGAAGGTCGCCCCGAAGTTCCCGAAGACGACCTTCGGCCTCATCGACGACGCGTCGAAGACCGGCCCGAACATCGCCAACCTGGTCTTCAACGAGGAGCAGGGCTCCTACCTGGCCGGCGTCGCCGCCGCCAAGGCCTCGAAGACCGGCACCGTCGGCTTCATCGGCGGCGTCGAGGTCCCGCTGATCAAGAAGTTCGAGGCGGGCTTCACCCAGGGCGTCAAGGACACCAACCCCAACGCCAAGGTGCTGTCGACCTACCTGAGCCAGCCGCCGGACTTCTCCGGCTTCGCCAAGCCCGACCTGGGCAAGGCCGCCGCCAAGGGCCAGCTCGACAACGGCGCCGACGTGATCTACGCCGCCGCGGGCCTCGCCGGCTCGGGTGCGATCGAGGCCGCCGCCACCGCCGGCAAGTGGGCCATCGGCGTCGACTCCGACCAGTACAACCAGGCCGGCCTGGCCAAGTACAAGGACAAGATCCTGACCTCGGTCACCAAGGACGTGTCCGGCTCCGTGTACAACCTGATCAAGTCCGTGCAGGACGGCTCGCCGCAGTCCGGCGAGGTCCGCTACGGCCTGGACAAGAACGGTGTCGGCCTGGCCGACTCCAACCCGGAGTACAAGAGCATGGCCGAGCTGCAGGCCGCGGTGGAGAAGGCCAAGGCCGACATCATCGCCAAGAAGATCAACGTCAAGACCGCGCCGTAAGGCCTACCCTGACGTGAGGTAAAACGGTCTCCGGGGTCCGGGAAGCGGTCTCACCGCTCCCGGGCCCCGAGCCGCGTTCCGTGATCCTTGTGGCCGCATGGCCGCAAGTTTTCACTTCCGACAGTGCTACGCGCGTAGAGGCATCGTGGACGCGATACCTTCTCCCCCCGCCCTGTCCCCCCGCCACACCGGCTTCCAGCTCCTTCCGCGCCAAGGAGAGTGCGTCATCAACGCGTCCAGCCCCCCCGCCGTAGAACTGCACGGCATCACGAAGCGTTTCCCCGGCGTCGTCGCCAACAAGGACATCGCCATCACCGTCCGCAAGGGCACGGTCCACGCCCTCATCGGTGAGAACGGTGCCGGCAAGTCGACCCTGATGAAGATCCTCTACGGCATGCAGAAGCCGGACGAGGGCACCATCGCCATCGACGGGGAGCAGGTCTCCTTCAACAACCCGGGCGAGGCCATCGCCCGCGGCATCGGCATGGTGCACCAGCACTTCATGCTCGCCGACAACCTCACCGTCCTGGAGAACGTGGTCCTCGGCGGCGAGAAGCTGTACGGCATCGGCGCCAAGGCCCGCAAGAAGATCCTGGAGATCTCGGACGCGTACGGCCTCGGCGTGCGCCCCGACGCCCTCGTCGAGGACCTCGGCGTCGCCGACCGCCAGCGCGTGGAGATCCTCAAGGTCCTCTACCGCGGGGCCCGCACCCTCATCCTCGACGAGCCGACCGCGGTGCTCGTGCCGCAGGAGGTCGACGCGCTCTTCGACAACCTGCGCGAGCTCAAGGCCGAGGGCCTGACGGTCATCTTCATCTCGCACAAGCTGGGCGAGGTCCTGAAGGTGGCCGACGACATCACGGTCATCCGCCGCGGCACCACCGTCGGCACCGCCGACCCGAAGACCGCGACGACCAAGCAGCTCGCCGAGCTGATGGTCGGCAGCGAGCTGCCCTCGCCGGAGACCCGCGAGTCGACGGTCACCGACGTCCCCATGCTGAAGGTCTCCGACCTGCGGCTGGCCGCCACCGACCCCGACGGCGTCGTGCGCGAGGTCCTCGCCGGGATCGACTTCACCATCCACAAGGGCGAGGTCCTGGGCATCGCCGGCGTCGAGGGCAACGGCCAGACGGAGCTCATCGAGGCCCTCATGGGCATGTCCCTCCCGGACGGCGGCACGATCACGCTCGACGGCAAGGACATCTCCGCCACGCCGACGCGCAAGCGGCGCGAGGGCGGCATCGGCTACATCCCCGAGGACCGCCACCGCCACGGCCTGCTGCTGGAGTCCCCGCTGTGGGAGAACCGCATCCTCGGCCACGTCACCGAGCGGCCCAACTCCAAGCGCGGCATCCTCGACCCGAAGGCCGCCCGCAAGGACACCGAGCGGATCGTGCGCGAGTACGACGTGCGCACCCCCGGCATCGACGTGACCGCGGCCTCGCTCTCCGGCGGCAACCAGCAGAAGCTGATCGTCGGCCGCGAGATGAGCCACGACCCGAAGTTCCTCATCGCCGCCCACCCCACCCGCGGTGTGGACGTCGGCGCGCAGGCGCAGATCTGGGACGCCATCCGCGAGGCCCGCCGCGAGGGCCTGGCGGTGCTCCTGATCTCCGCCGACCTCGACGAGCTGATCGGCCTGTCCGACACCCTGCGCGTCATCTACCGCGGCCGCCTGGTCGCGGACGCCGACCCGGCGACGATCACGCCGGAGGAGCTCGGCACCGCCATGACGGGTGCCGCCCGCGGCCACCTGGAAGCCACCGACAACCCTTCCGCCGCTGCCGACGGTGACACGACGGAGGACGAGGCCCGATGAAGAAAATCGACAAGGACCGGCTGCTGCTTGCGGCCGCCGGCCCGGCGCTCGCTCTGGTCAGCGCCTTCGTACTGACCATGATCGTGCTGGCGGCCTCGGGTGTGAACCCGATCGAGCCGCTTCAGATCATGGTGGAGCAGGCGAGCTACGAGGACGTCCAGGTCCTGATCCTCAACCAGGCGGGCATCTACTACCTGGCGGCCCTGGCCGTGGCCATCGGCTTCCGGATGAACCTCTTCAACATCGGTGTCGACGGCCAGTACCGCCTCGCCGCGATGGTCTCGGCCGTCGTCGGCGCCGCGGTCACGCTGCCCGGTCCGCTGCACATCCTGATGATCGTGGCCGTGGCCATGCTCACCGGTGCCTTCTGGGCCGGCATCGCGGGCGTCCTGAAGGCCAAGCGCGGCGTCAGCGAGGTCGTCTCGACGATCATGCTGAACGCCATCGCCACCGCGCTGATCGCCTGGCTGCTCCTGCCGAAGAACCTGGGCGTCCAGGTCGAGGGCTCCAACGACCTCACCACCGGCAAGATCGCCGAGTCCGGCTGGTTCCCGCCGCTGACCATCGGCGACGGCCTGGAGATCTACGGCTTCACCTTCGTCGCCTTCGCCCTGGGCATCGTCTACTGGTTCGTCCTCAACCGGACCCGCTTCGGCTTCGACCTGCGCGCCACCGGCGCCAGCGAGTCCGCCGCGCAGGCCTCCGGCGTCGACGCCAAGAAGATGATCATGACGTCGATGCTCATCTCCGGCGCGGTCGCCGGCCTGACCGGCATGCCCCTGCTGCTCGGCGAGTCGCACACGTACAACCTGTCCTTCCCCCTCGGCATCGGCTTCACGGGCATCACCATCGCCCTGCTCGGCCGCAACCACCCGGTGGGCATCTTCTTCTCCGCCCTCCTGATCGCCTTCATCGACAAGGCTTCCGCCGGCCTCGACACCGCCGGCTACGCCAAGGAGATCGGCACGATCATGCAGGGCCTGATCGTGATCGCGGTCGTCGTCAGCTACGAGCTCGTGCGCCGCTACGGCATCCGCCGCCAGCAGCAGAAGGTCGGCGAGGAGCTCGCCGCCGGGCACGCCATCAAGACCGACAAGGAGGTCGCGGCGTGAGCACCAGCACCGTTTCCGCGACGAGCGCCGCGCCCAAGAAGGGCGGCGGACGCCGCAAGCTCACCCTCCCCTGGATCCTGCTGATCATCGCGGGCGGCCTCGCCCTGATCTCGCTGGTCCGGGTCATCTCCGGAGCCGACGACCTGACGTCCGTCGGCCAGATCTCCGGCGCCCTCCAGCTCGCCGTGCCGATCGCCCTCGCGGGCCTCGGCGGCCTGTGGGCCGAGCGCGCGGGCGTGGTCAACATCGGCCTCGAAGGCATGATGATCCTCGGCACCTGGTTCGGTGCCTGGGCCGGCTACCAGTGGGGCCCCTGGACCGGTGTGGTCATGGGCCTCGTCGGCGGCGCCCTCGGCGGCCTGCTGCACGCGATCATCACCGTGACGTTCAACGTCAACCACATCGTCTCCGGTGTGGCGGTCAACATCCTGGCCATCGGCTTCACCCAGTACCTGTCGAACTTCACCTTCGACGAGGCCCCCGGCGGCTCCTCCAAGCAGTCCCCGCGCATCGAGCCCATCACGGAGATCACCATCCCCGGGCTCTCGGACTGGCTGGCCACCCTCCAGGCCAAGCACTGGTTCTTCGTCTCCGACGTCGCCGGCGTCCTCGGCGGCCTGTTCACCAACCTCTCGCTGCTGACCGTCGTCGCGCTGCTCCTCATCCCCGCCACCTGGTGGGTGCTGTGGCGCACGGCCTTCGGCCTGCGGCTGCGCTCCTGCGGTGAGAACCCGATCGCCGCCGAGTCCCTCGGCGTCAACGTCTACAAGTACAAGTACATCGCCGTGATCGTCTCCGGTGCGATGGCCGGCCTCGGCGGCGCGTTCCTCGCCATCGTCTCCACCGGCATCTACCAGGAGGGCCAGACCGGCGGCCGCGGCTACATCGGCCTCGCCGCGATGATCTTCGGCAACTGGATGCCGGGCGGCATGTCCCTCGGCGCGGGCCTCTTCGGCTTCACCTACAGCCTCAAGCTGCGCGGCGGTGCCGAGAACGTGCACGCGATGCTGCTGCTGCTCGCGATCCTCCTCGTGGCCGTCGTCGTCTGGCAGCTGTACAAGAAGAAGCACGTCCAGGCGGCCATCTCCGCGGCCTGCGCGGCGGGCCTGTTCGTCTGGTACACCCTGACCGACGCCGTCCCGAGCCAGTTCGTCGACGCGGCCCCCTACGTGACGACGCTGTTGGTCCTGGCGCTCTCGGCACAGCGCCTGCGGATGCCGAAGGCGGACGGCATGCCGTACCGCAAGGGCCAGGGCAAGTGACCACGGAGCCCCACGCCGACTGGGAGGCCCTGCGGGCGGCCGCCCGGGACGCCATGTCCCGGGCCTACGCCCCCTACTCCGGCTTCCCGGTCGGCGCCGCCGCCCTCGCGGACGACGGCCGCACCGTGACCGGCTGCAACGTGGAGAACGCCAGCTACGGACTCGGCCTCTGCGCCGAGTGCGGCCTGGTCTCCGCCCTGCAGGCCACGGGCGGCGGCCGGCTGACGCACTTCACCTGCGTCGACGGCAGGGGCGATGTGCTCGTCCCGTGCGGCCGGTGCCGCCAGCTGCTCTTCGAGTTCGGCGGTCCGGAGCTGCTCGTGGACACCCCGAAGGGGATCCTCCCGCTCGCGGAGATGCTGCCGCAGGCCTTCGGGCCCGACCACCTGAGATAACCGTGCCGACGGCCCTTCGCCCCGCGGGGCGGAGGGCCGTCGTACTCCCGCGGACCACACACACCCCTCTATGCGCGTAGAAGGAAGCACCACATGGACGTCATCTCCGTCATCCGCACCAAGCGGGACCGCGGCGAGCTGAGCCCCGAGCAGATCGACTGGGTCATCGACGCCTACACCCGCGGCGTCGTCGCCGACGAGCAGATGTCGGCGCTGGCCATGGCCATCCTGCTCAACGGCATGAACCGGTCCGAGATCGCCCGCTGGACCGCCGCGATGATCGCCTCCGGCGAGCGGATGAACTTCGACTCCCTCTCCCGCCCGACCGCCGACAAGCACTCCACCGGCGGCGTCGGTGACAAGATCACCCTGCCGCTCGCCCCGCTCGTCGCCGCCTGCGGCGCGGCCGTCCCGCAGCTCTCCGGCCGCGGCCTCGGCCACACCGGCGGCACCCTGGACAAGCTGGAGTCCATCCCCGGCTGGCGCGCCCTGCTCTCCAACGAGGAGATGCTGCACGTCCTCGACACCACCGGCGCCGTCATCTGCGCCGCCGGCGACGGCCTCGCCCCCGCCGACAAGAAGCTGTACGCCCTGCGCGACGTCACCGGCACCGTCGAGGCCATCCCGCTGATCGCCTCCTCGATCATGTCGAAGAAGATCGCCGAGGGCACCGGCTCGCTCGTCCTCGACGTGAAGGTCGGCTCCGGCGCCTTCATGAAGAACATCGAGGACGCCCGCGAGCTGGCCTCCACCATGGTCGCCCTCGGCACCGACAGCGGCGTCAAGACCATCGCCCTGCTCACCGACATGTCCACCCCGCTCGGCCTGACCGCCGGCAACGCGCTGGAGGTCCGCGAGTCCGTCGAGGTCCTCGCCGGCGGCGGCCCCGCCGACGTCGTCGAGCTGACCGTCGCCCTGGCCAAGGAGATGCTGGACGCCGCGGGCATCAAGGACGCCGACCCGGCCAAGGCCCTCGCCGACGGCTCCGCCATGGACGTCTGGCGCCGCATGATCCAGGCCCAGGGCGGCGACCCGGACGCGGCCCTGCCCGTCGCCCGCGAGCAGCACGTCGTCACCGCCCCGGAGTCCGGCGTCCTGACCCGCCTCGACGCGTACGCCGTCGGCGTCGGCGCCTGGCGCCTGGGCGCGGGCCGCGCCCGCAAGGAGGACCCGGTGCAGGCCGGCGCCGGCATCGAGCTGCACGCCAAGCCGGGCGAGCAGGTCACCGCGGGCCAGCCGCTGATGACGCTGCACACCGACACCCCGGAGAAGTTCGACTACGCCCTGGCCTCGCTGGAGGGCTCGTACGACATCGCCCCGGCGGGCACCGCGTTCACCGCGAACCCGATCGTCCTGGACCGCATCGCCTGATCCCGGACCGTCCGCCGCGGAGCGGGCGGGGCAGGCGCCGCGCGCGTCCGCCCCGCCCGCTCCCGCATGTCCGGGCCGTGCGGTGCGATGAGTTCCGGCGGCCCCTGCGGTCCTACCGGCATGACGAGACCGACGCTGGCCCTGACCGGGCCCGACGTGGCGCCGGGAGGCGCACCGGCCGCCTGCCGGCGGCTGGCCGAGCTGTACGGGGCGGGGGCCGCCGCCGTGGTGTGCGACCTCGGCGGGACCGGGCCGCCGGGCCTCGGGGCCGTGGACACCCTGGCCCGGCTGCGGCTGACCGCCCGCCGCCTCGGGCGGGGCCTCGCGGTGACCGGCGCCGGGCCCGAGCTGCGGGCCCTGCTCGCCCTCGCCGGGCTAGGGGAGCTCCTCGGGGAGGCCGAACAGCGGGAACCACCGGCCGGTGTCGAGGAAGGCGTTGAGCCCCGTGATCCGGCCCCCTGACACCTCCAGCACCTGGAGCGCCCACGGGACGTGCCCCGGCCGGCCGTCCTGCCGCGGCCGGTACTGGGCGAAGGCGGGCAGCCCGTTCGCGGTCGTCGGGACCAGGCGGGAGCCCTTGCAGCCGATGCCCTGGTTCAGGTGCCAGGCGGCGATGTCCTCGGGGCCCCGCAGCCACAGGTCGTACGGCGGCATGGACAGCACCGCGTCCTCGTGGAGCAGCGCGGTCAGCCGGGTGATGTCGTACGCCTCGAACGCGGACAGGTACCGCTCCAGCAGCCGGACCTGCTCGGCGTCCAGCGGGTCCGCGGCCTCGCTGTCGCGGACCGGCCGGGCGGAGAGGGTGGCCCGCGCCCGCTGGAGCGCGCTGTTCACGGACGCGGTGGTGGTCTCCAGCAGCGCCGCGACCTCGTCCGCCTTCCAGGCCAGCACCTCCCGCAGGATCAGCACGGCCCGCTGCCGGGGCGGCAGGTGCTGGAGCGCCGCCACGAACGCGAGGCGGACCGACTCCCGGGCCAGCGCCGCCTCCGCCGGGTCGGCGGTCTGCGGCAGCACCCGCGCGTCGGGGACGGGCTCCAGCCAGGTCACCTCCGGCCGCTCGTTCAGCACCGCCGAGGCCTGGTGCTGCGGCGAGGTCAGGTCCATCGGGCGGGCCCGCCTGCTGCCCGCGCTCAGCAGGTCCATGCAGACGTTGGTGGCGATGCGGTAGAGCCAGGAGCGCAGCGAGGAGCGCCCCTCGAACTTCGCGTAGCCGCGCCAGGCCCGTACGTACGTGTCCTGCACCGCGTCCTCCGCGTCGAACGCGGAGCCCAGCATCCGGTAGCAGTAGCCGGTGAGCTCGACCCGGTAGCGGTCCAGGGCCGCGTCCAGGTCCTCGCGCGCCCCCGCGGGGGCGGTGGTGAGATTGCCGGTGTCCGTCATGTGTGCCGCTCCCCCTGCTCGGTCCCGATGGGGTGGAACCTACCCGAGGGGTCCGACACCCGCAGGGCGAGCGGTGCGGGAGCCCGCCGGGACGGCCCCGGAGAAGAGGGGGCGGGCCCCGGGGGATCGCCCGGGGCCCGCCGCGCGTCCCCGCACGGACGCGTTCGCCGGAAGGTCTGTCAGCGGGCGGCGGCCGCCCGTACCGGCAGGCGCCGCTCCGCGCGGGCGGCGTGCGAGCCGTACAGGGTGATCGAGACGACGCCCAGCACGGCCAGCAGCGCGATCGCGGCCGTCGCCGCCCAGCCGCCCGCGTGGTAGGCGAGGGCGCCGAGGGTGCCGCCCGCGCTGGAGCCGAGGTAGTACGCGGACTGGTACAGCGCGGAGGCCTGCGCCCGGCCGGTGGAGGCGGTGCGGCTGACCGCCGCCGACGCCACGGCGTGGCCGGCGAAGAAGCCCGCGGTGATCAGCACCAGTCCGGCCAGGACGGCGGCCAGCGCGTCGGCGAGCGAGAGCAGCAGGCCGAGCGCGGTGGTGGCCACGGCCAGGTAGAGCGCCCCGCGCCGCCCGACCCGCGCCACCAGGGCGCCCGCGGCCGCGGAGGACGCCGTACCGACCAGGTAGATCAGGAAGACGGAGCCGACGACGCCCTGGCCGAGGGAGAACGGCTCCTCGACGAGCCGGTAGCCGATCACCGTGTACACGGCTCCGAAGACGGTCATGAACAGCGCGCCGATCCCGTACAGCCGCAGCAGCAGCGGGTCACGCAGGTGGCGGGCGACCGCGGCGCCCACCGCGCGCGGGGCGAGCGGCGCCGGGCGGAAGAACCGGGCCCGCGGCAGCAGCACCCGGTAGGCGGCGGCGCAGGCCAGCGCGAGCAGGCCGACGGTCAGCAGGCCGGCCCGCCAGCCCCACGCCTGGGCCGCCCAACCGGTCGCGATGCGGCCGCTCATGCCGCCGATGGAGTTGCCCGCCACGAACAGGCCGATCGCACCGACCAGCGCCTTCGGCTCGACCTCCTCCGCCAGGTACGCCATCGCCGAGGCGGGGACGCCGGCGATCGCCGCGCCCTGGACGGCCCGCAGCACGACCAGCCACTCCAGGTCGGGGGCGAACGGCACGAGCAGGCCGACACCGACGGCGACCGCGAGGGACACCGTCATCAGCCGGGTCCGCCCGAACCGCTCGGACAGCGCGCTCAGCGGCAGGACGAACAAGGCGAGTGCGCCGGTGGCGGCGGAGACGGTCCAGCTGGCCTGACCGGCCGTCACCCCGAAGCCGTCCGAGATCGCCGGCAGCAGCGCCTGGGTGGAGTAGAGGAGGGCGAACGTCGCGAGTCCGGCGGCGAAGAGCGCGAGGCTCATCCGGCGGTAGCCGGGGCGGCCGGGGGAGTGG
>NZ_RPSE01000126.1:0-15102 GCF_003949955.1 Streptomyces sp. WAC05292 | reverse complement strand
CGCCCTTCCCGGAACCGGGTCCGCCCGGGCCCGTTTGCGGGGGCCCCGCCCCCGCGCCCCCGCGCCTCAAACGCCGGCGGCGCTGAATTGGCGGGGGCGGATCAGCAGCCCGCAAATATCTTGACGTCGAGATTGTTGTGCGGCAGGCTGCCCCAAGTATCTCGACATCGAGATACTTTTTCCGGGGGAGTGGAGGCCTGGCATGCGGTGGTGGGGACGCTCGGACGGGTTGGTCGCGCAGATGCGCCGGCCGCCCGGGGGGCGGGACGCGCGGATCATGCTGCTCGCGCAGTTGCTCGACCGGGTCGGGACCGGTGTGTGGGCCGCCTCGTCCGTTCTCTACTTCACCTTCGTCGTCGGGCTCGACGCGGGACGGCTTGGGCTCATGGTCGGGGCAGGGGCGGTCGCCGGGATCGCCGGGTCGCCGCTCGCCGGGCACCTCGCCGACCGGTTCGCCGTCCGCCCCATGCTCATCGCCTGCCATCTCCTGCGGCTGGTCGCGCTGTGCGTGCTGCTCGCCACGACCCGGTACGAGTTCCTCCTGCTGCTCGTCGCCCTCACCCACCTCGGCGACCGGGCGGCCAAGACGCTGGAGATGCTCTTCGCCACCCGCGTCGCCGGCGACCGGCGCGGCACCTACCAGGCGCTGTCGCGCAGCGCCGCCAACGCCGGGTACGCCGTCGGCGCGGGCATCGCCGCCCTCGGGCTGGCCGTGGGCACCCGCAGTGCGTACGAGCTGCTCATCCTCGGCAACGCCCTGTCGTTCCTCGTCGCCGCCCTGCTCGTGGGGCGAACCCGCGAGCCCCGCGGACGCGGCCGTCTCGTCGCCCCGCCCGGGGAGGGGGCCCCTTCGGCCGGGGCGGCGGCCGCGGAGAGTGCCGGCGGCAGTCCCTGGCGGGACAGGGGATACCTGCGGTTCGTGCTGTTGGACATTCCCATGAACCTCGACGACTCACTCCTCAACGTCGGGCTGCCGCTGTGGCTGATCCACCACACCGACGCGCCCCACGCGCTCGTACCGGCCGTCCTCGCGGTCAACACCGTCCTCGCCGTGCTCCTCCAGCTGGCCGTCTCCGCCCGGGTCCGCGAACCGGAGCAGGCCGCGCGGGCCGCCGGCTGGTACGGGCTCGCCGTGCTCGGCGCCTGCGTGCTGCTCGCCCTCACACCGGCCCGCGGAGCCTGGGCCGCCTCCGCCGCCCTGCTGGCCGCCGCGGTGCTCGTCACCGCCGCCGAGCTGGTGCGCTCGGTGTCCTCGTGGGAGCTCGCCGTCTCCCTCGCACCCGCGGAGGCGCGCGCCTCGTACCTGGGCGTCGCGGGGATCTCCCCGTCCGTGCAGAAGGCCGCCGGCCCGCTGCTGCTGACCGGCGCGGTCATGGCCGCCGGGCCCGCCGGCTGGATCGGACTCGGCGCCGCCGTCGCCGGCCTGTCCCTCGTGCAGCGGCGTGCCGCCCTGCGGCGCCTGACCGCACTGCGCCCCCGGCCGGCCGCAGGGGCCGAGGCCGCAGCCGCCCCGGGCCGGAGCGGACCGGTCCGAGCCGGCTGAGCTCCGGCGCGGCGCGCCGCCGCAGGCCACAATGGCGGGCATATCCCGGCGGCGAGCCCCGCACGCCGTCGGCCCGGTGAATTTTCTCCCCCGGGCCGGGTATGCGGGCTTCGGCAGCCCCGAGGGCAGGCAGGAGACGGAGCACGATGGTGCGGCGGTTCTCGTTCGATGCGACCGCGACGGAGGCGGTATCCGCCGGCGCCGCAGGGGAGGGCCCATGAGCGAGGACGTCCGCAGGCTGTCCCTTGGCCCAGGCACCTCGGGAATCGTCGCCAGGTGCCGCGACTTCACACGGCAGGCCCTCGCCGACTGGCACTGGCCGATCCCGCCCGCAACCCCCGCAACGGCTCCGGGCGCCGCAGAGCCCCACCTGAACGGCGTACGCCCCGCTGCGTCGCAGGACGTCTGGGCGGCAGCCGTCGAGGACGTCCTGCTCATGGTGTCCGAGCTGGTCGGGAACGCCTGCCTGCACGCGGGCGGCCCCAACGACTTCGTCCTGCGCCACTCGGAAGGCCTGCTGCGCGTGGAGGTCGGAGACGGGAGCCCCGAGCACCCCCGCCGCCGAACGAACCCCAACCCCGCCCTCCCGGGCGGCCACGGCCTGCTGGTCGTCGACCGCCTGGCCCGCAGTTGGGGGTGGGACGCCTACCCCGACGGACGCGTCGGAAAGACCGTGTGGGCCGAGGTGGCGGCCCCCGCGCCCCCGCCGTGACGCCCCGCCGCGGGCGCGCCGCGGCGGGGCGTCACCCCGGCGGCCCGCCCGCGCAGCCGCAGCGGTTACGCGTCGTCTTCCAGGAGCCCGGCGCGCAGCTTGGCCAGGGTGCGGCTCAGCAGCCGCGAGACGTGCATCTGCGAGAGGCCCAGCCGCTCGCCGATCTCCGACTGGGTCAGCTCGTCCCCGAAGCGCAGCGACAGCAGTGTCCGCTCGCGCGGGGGCAGTGTCTCCAGGATCGGCTTGAGCGACTCCAGGCACTCGATCCGGTCGTACGCACCCTCGTCCTCGCCGATGGCGGCACGGTGGCCGACGTGGGCGCGGCGCTCGCCCTCCTCGCGCTCCGGCACGTCGAGGGAGCGCGCCGAGTAGGCGTGCGACGCCTTCAGGCCCTCCGCGAACTCCTCCTCGGAGACGTGCAGGTGCTCGGCGATCTCCGCGTCCGTGGGCTCGCGGCCCAGCTCCTGCTCCAGCGCGTCGTGCGCCTTCGCGGTGTCGATGCGCAGCTCCTGGAGCCGGCGGGGCACCCGGACGGCCCAGCTGGTGTCGCGGAAGAACCGCTTCATCTCGCCGGTGATCGTGGGCAGGGCGAACGTCGTGAACTCGACCCCGCGCTCCGGGTCGAACCGGTTGATCGCCTTGATCAGGCCGATCGTGCCGACCTGGACGATGTCCTCCGTCGGCTCGCTGCGCCCGCGGAAGCGGCGGGCGGCGTACTTGACCAGGCTCAGGTTGAGCTCCACGAGCGTGTTGCGCACGTACGAATACGCGGCGCTGCCCTCGTCGAGCGCCCGCAGCCTGCGGAACAGGGTCTCCGACAAGGTGCGGGCCTCGCCGGTACTGACGCCCAGCGTGTCCTGCGGGATTCCTTCGGTGACCTCGGTGCTGTGCATTCTCGCTCCTCCGACGGGCGGTCGCGCCGCAACGGGCGATGCGGGCAGGCCGTCTCGTGAGCTGTCCCGGGGTATATACCCCGAGCACACGGTCACGAAGCGGATGAATCGCCGCAAACAGCCCACCAGTCAGCGTCCGGCGGACGGCGAGCGCAGCGCTTGGCGGGCCGCCCAGACGACCGACACCAGCGGTACCGCCACCACGGCCCCCACGACGCCCGCGGCGATGGCCCCCGCCACCACGGAGACCGCCACGACCAGCGGGTGCAGCCGCACCGCCCAGCTCATCAGCAGCGGGTGCAGCACATGCCCCTCCAACTGCCCGATGACCACGATCAGCGCCACCACCAACCCCGCGACCAGCGGGCCCTTCGAGGCCAGCGCCACCACCACGGCCACCGCGAGGGCGATGGGGGAGCCGATCAGCGGCACGAACGCGGCGGCGAACTCCAGGAGGGCGAGCGGAACCGCCAGCGGTACACCCAGGGCGTACAGCGCGACGCCCACCAGCACGGCGTTCGTCGCGGCCACCAGGACGATCCCGTGTGTGTACCCGGTGAACGTCTGCCATGCCGCCCGGCCCGCGACCGCCACCCGTTCGGCGGCACGCGGCGGGAGCTGCCCGCACAGCCACCGCCAGTGGCGGTCGCCGGAAGCGATGAAGAAGACCGCGCAGAACAGGCCGAGCGCCGCGACGGCCAGCACCTGCACCAGCCGCCCGGCCCCGCTCAGCGCCGTGCCGAGCAGCGCCTCGCGGTGGCCGGCGAGGTACGCGCCGATCCGCTCCCGCACACCCGTCAGCGCCTCGGGGTCCAGGTTCAGCGGAGGCCGCTGCAGGAACGGCAGCAGCCGGTCCACCCCGGCGCGGAACTCGGCGACCAGGGAGGCCCATCCCGCGGCCACGGTCTCGCCCACGAACGCGAGCACTCCCAGCAGGACCACGGCACTGCCGACGAGGACGCAGGCCACGGCCGCGGGGCGCGGCATCCGGCGGTTCAGCCGGTCTGCGGCCGGCCGCAGCAGGGCGGTCCCGACCAGCCCGAGGAACACGGCCACCGCGACCTCGTGGAACCGGCCCAGCACCGTGAACGCGGCGTAGAGGGCCGCGCCCACCACCAGCAGCCGCCAGGCGTACTCCGACGCGGTGCGCAGCACGGGCGACACGCGCGGCGGGACGCCCTTCCCGCCGGCCCGTCGTGCGTCCGGCCGGCGCGCACCCGCCCGGACGCGCGCCCGCGTCCCGGATCGCCTCACCACCTGCGCGCACCCCCTCTGCCCACGGCCGCCGGGCCGCCTGCCTTACGAGGTCCCACACCGCGCCGCTCACCGCACGCCCCCACGGCCGGATTCGCCCGAACGAAGCCCCGACCTGCCGGAAGGTTAAATTCCGGATGCTGCCGTTCCTGCCATGCTTGAGACAGGTGCGCCAGGGCAGACGCACGGCGCCCACCGAGGAGGCATCGGCCTCCCGGGCACGGACCGAAGGAGTGAGCCTGGTGCGCATCGCGTTTCTGACCGCGCCCGAAGGGGTCGAGGAGATCGAACTCACCCAGCCCTGGAAGGCGGTGCTCGAGGCCGGGTGGATCCCGCGGCTGGTCTCGACCGAGCCGGGGGACGTGCGCGCGTACCGGCATCTCGACAAGGCGGGCCGCCACAGCGTCGACGACGTCGTCGGCGAGGCCGAGGACGGCGATGGCGGCGGCAGCGGCCCGGCGGCCCTCGCCGCCGGCTTCGACGCCCTCGTCCTGCCCGGAGGCGTCGCCAACCCGGACGCCCTCCGCCTGCACGGGGGAGCCGTCGAGTTCGTACGCCACTTCGTCGACGCGGGCAAGCCCGTCGCCGCGATCTGCCACGCCCCCTGGACCCTCGTGGAGGCGGGCGCCGTGAGCGGCCGCATCCTGACGTCCTGGCCGAGCCTGGCCACCGACATCCGCAATGCGGGCGGCACCTGGGTGGACGAGGAGGTCCACGTCTGCCGGGCGGCGCCCTCCACCCTGGTCACCAGCCGCAAGCCGGGCGACCTGGACGCCTTCTGTGCCGCCCTCGTCGAGGAGTTCGGGGGACATGACAACCGTCGGGGTTGAGGAAGAGTACGTCCTGCTCGATCCGCTGACGCGCCTTCCCGTGGCGCGGGCCGAGGACGTCCGCGTCGGAGCGGGCCTCGCGCTGATGGTCGACGAGGGCGAGGTGCAGCACGAGCTGCTCCAGGCACAGGTCGAGGTCGCCACCCCCGTGTGCAGCGACCTGGAGGAGGTCGGCGGCCACCTGCTGCGGCTGCGCCATGCAGTGGGGTCGGCGGCCGAGGAGCTCGGCTGCCGGCTCGCCACCTCCGCCACCGTGCCGCTGCGCGACGGCGTACCGCCCGCGATCACCCAGGAGACGCGCTACCTCAAGATGCGGGAGGAGGCCCGCCGCCTGGTCGACGAACAGCTGATCAACGGCATGCACGTCCACGTCGGCGTCCCCGACCGGGAGACCGGGCTCGCCGTGATCAACCGGCTCCGGGGCTGGCTGCCCACGCTGCTGGCCATGTCCGCCAACAGCCCCATGTGGGACGGCCGCGACACCGGCTTCGCCAGCTGGCGCACCCTCGTCTTCGGCCGCTGGCCGGTGGCGGGCCCGCCGCCCTACTTCCCGACCCTCGCCGACTACGAGCTGCGCGTCGACGCACTCCAGGAGGCCGGCCTCATCGCCGACCGGGGACAGCTGTACTGGCACGCCCGGCTCTCCGAGCGCTACCCCACCGTGGAGGTGAGGTGCCTGGACGTACAGCTCGACGCGGTCGACGCGGTCCTCCTCGCCGGCATCGTCCGGGCGCTGGTCACCACCGCCATCGCGGAGGAGAAGGCCGGCGCCCCGCAGCCCCAGTGCACCCAGGAGCTGCTCCAGGCCTCCATGTGGCACGCCGCCCGGCACGGCCTCGGCGGCGCCCTCATGGACCCGGACGGCCGGCGGCACAGCGCGGGCGACGTCCTGTGCATGCTGCTGCAGCACATCACCCCGGCCCTGGAGGACGCCGGCGACCTGCGCGAGGTGAGCGGCCTGCTGCACCGCCTGCTCCAGCAGGGCACCCCGGCGGACCGCCAGCGCAGGGCCCTCGCCGAAGGCGGCATGCCGGCGCTGCTCGACCTCATCACCGCCCACGGCCCCGCGGCCTGAGCGGCCGCCCCGCCCGGGACCCGGACGGCCCACCGCCGTCCGGGCCCGGCCCGAGGTGCGGGCCACCGGCCCCGAAGCGAGGATGAGCGGGACAAGGACGGAGCGTGAACCGTGGAGATTTCGACGAGAGAGGTCTTCGGCGCCCCGTGCTGGGTGAGCCTCATGGCCCGCGACCTCCAGCAGGCGCAGGAGTTCTACGGCACCGTGCTCGGCTGGAAGTTCCGGGCCGCCCGCCTGGGCGACGCGTTCGCCGTCGCCGAGGCGGACGGGGTGCCGGTCGCCGGGATCGGGGCGATGGGCGGCGACGTCGTCGGCGCCCCGGCCTGGACGCCCTACTTCGCCGTCGAGGACGCCGACGTCGCCACGGACCGCATCCGCGAGCGCAGCGGCACCATCGCCGTCGGACCGGTGTCCTTCGCCAACGGCGGCCGGGGCGCGCTCGCCGCCGACCGGGAGGGCGCCGTCTTCGGCATCTGGCAGGGCGGGGTCCGCGCCGACTGGCGCGTGGGCCGCGGTCCCGCCCCCGCCTGGCTGGAGCTGCGCACCCGCGACGCCTTCGAGGCGGCCATGTTCTACGGCGAGGTCCTGGAGTGGGCGACGGGCCGCGCCGGCTGCTGCGAGGTCGCCTACGAGGACGACCAGGTCGTCCTGCGCCAGACGGGCGAGCCCGTCGCCCGCCTGAACGGCGGAATCACCGACGCGACCGCGCACGTCCCGGAGTCCCGGCCCCGCTGGCACGTCTACTTCCGGGTCCGCGACCTGGACGAGGCCATCGACTCCGTCGGCGCCGCCGGCGGCACCACCCTCTCCACGATCGTCTCCGGCCCCGACGCGCGATGGGTCACCGTCCGCGACCCGGAAGGGGCGATGCTGACCCTCACTGCCGCGCGGGCCCCGGAGGGCTGACATCCGCGGCGCGGGCGGGACGCGCTCCCGCCGGGGGCGGCCGTGGCCGGCCGACCTTCCCCCGGCCGCCGGTGCGGCCGTGCTCGCCCCGGCCGTCCTCTCCGCCGGCCTGGAGCTCCTCGGCCACGAGGCGCTCTCCCTCGCCTTCTTCGCCGTCGCCTCCGCCCTGTACCTGGTCCTCGCGTACGACTTCGCCGTCCGGCTCGTCCGCGACCGCGGCCGGTTCCGCACCGAGGCCCACACCCCCTCCGCACTGACTGCCGTGGCCGCCACCACCGTGCTCGGCTGCCGGCTCTCCCTCATGGACCGGCAGGCCGCCGCGGCCGTGCTGCTCGCGCTGGCGGCGCTGCTGTGGCCCGGCCTGCTCATCGCCGTCGAACGACACTGGAAGCACCGGATGCCGGGCGGCGCCTTCCTCGTCTGCGTGGCCACGCAGGGCCTCGCCGTGCTGTCCGCGATGCTCGCGGACGCCTGGCTCCTCGACTGGCTCGCGCGGGCGGCACTGGCCGCCTTCTGCCTCGGAATCCTCCTCTACGCGCAGGCCCTCGCCCGGTTCGACCTGCGCGAGGTGCTCCGCGGAGCCGGGGACCACTGGGTCGCCGGCGGGGCGCTCGCCATCTCCGCCCTCGCGGCCTCCAGGCTGGCCGCGTCCCCCGCGTGGACCGGCGGCCCCCACTCCGCCCTGCGCTGGACCACGCTCGCCCTCCTCGCCCTGTCGCTCGCCTGGTACGCGGTCCTCCTCGGCGCCGAGCTGCGCGCGTGGCGGCCGCGGTACGACATCCGGCGCTGGGCCACCGTGTTCCCGCTCGGCATGACCGCCGCCGCCTGCCTCTCTGTGGCCGGCGCGACCGGAGTGGCCGGGCTCCGGCCCCTCGGCGCGGTGCTGCTGTGGATCGCCGTCGGGGCGTGGCTGCTGACCTGCGCCGCCCTCGCCTCCGCCGGCCTCCGCCGCCGGCCGGGCGGCGCCGCTGGGGGACCCCCCGTCTCGGGGCGACCCGGATCCGGCCGGCCGACCCGGCACTGACACAGGACCGGCCGACCCGGCACCGACACAGCCCGCCTGCCCTACCGGCGGGCGGGTGCCGCGCCCGGCTGCCGGGCCGCGAGCCCGCCCGCCGCCGCGACGCACGCCAGCACGGTGACCGCCGCCGCCAGCGCCGGCCCCGGACCCCAGCGCAGCGTCGCCGCGGCCCCGGCCAGCGCCCCGCCGAACAGCACCGCAACCGACCCCAGCCGCCGCAGCGACCCCCGCCCCCACGGACCGGCGGCCAGCCCGGCCAGGGCCCTCGTGACGACCGTGGTAGGCAGGTCGGGCACGGCCGCCCGGTGCACCACGGCGTTCTGGACCCCCATCGCCAGCCCCAGCAGCACCACCGGCACCGCCCGCTGCCCGCCCGCCGCCCACACCGCCAGGGCGGCGGCCACCAGCAGCGCCTGCACCGACACCAGTGGCCCGAAGACCCGCCGGGCGGGCCGGCCCCGGCGGAGCGCCCCGCCGGCCGCGGCCCCGCCCGCGAACCCGCCGAGCGCCAGCAGCGACGACGCCGCCGACAACCCGTCCGCCCCGGCCAGCGCGAAGGCCAGGAAAGCCGTGTTGCCGGTCATGTTGGCGACGAACACGCGCTCCAGGCCCAGGAAGACCGCCGCGTCGACCAGTCCGCTCACGAACGTCAGCGCGAGCAGCAGCGGCGGCGGCACCGCGGCCGCCTCCGGCCGGCCGGCCCCGTCCATGCGCCACCCCCTTCTCCCGCCCGCGCGTTCGACGACGGATTGTCAGTGCCCGTCAGTAGGGTCCCTGCATGACCTACACGTTCCAGGTGACCATCGACAGCAACGACCCGCACGTACTGGCCGACTGGTGGGCGGACGCCCTCGGCTGGGAGGTCGAGCCGACGGACGAGGCGTTCATCCGCCGCATGGTGGAGACCGGGCAGGCGAGCGAGGACGACACCACGACGCACCGCGGCACCCTGGTGTGGAAGGCCGGCGCCGCGATCCGCCACCCGGAGGGCGCGGATCGGGCGCCCCGGGTGCTGTTCCAGCTCGTCCCGGAGCCCAAGACCGTGAAGAACCGCGTGCACCTCGACGTCCGCACCGGCTCCGACGACCCCCGGGCCGTCGTCGAGCGGCTGATCGCCAAGGGGGCCGTGCGCCTTCACGAGGGCCGCCAGGGCCCCTTCACCTGGACCACGCTCGCCGACCCCCAGGGCAACGAGCTCTGCGTCACCGCGTAGCGTGCACGGGGTCGCCGCCGCCTGCGGCGACCCCTCCACCAGCACAAATTCGGTACCGGGCGATCCCTCCCGCACCCGAGAATGAGGCGTCTCGAAACGGGAGGAACCCATGGGCCACACGCAGGCCTACCTGACCCTGCACGACCTGCTGCCGCAGCAGGACCTGGCGGCCGCCGTCGAATCCGGACTCGTCAGCCGCAAGCGGCATCCCGAACTGCCGCTGTCCCTCTACACCTACACGCGGACGGCCCAGTACGAGCAGGCCTGGAACGACGTGACCGTGCGCTGCCGGGGACTCGTCGCCGACGACGCCACCGGCGCCGTCGTCGCCCTGCCGCTGCCGAAGTTCTTCAACGTCGGCGAGCACGAGGCCGGCAGGCCGTACGCCCCGGCCCTGCCGGACGAGCCGTTCGAGGTGTACGAGAAGGTCGACGGCAGCCTCGCGGTGGTCTTCCACTACGCGGGCGCCTGGCGGGTCGCCTCCAAGGGGTCCTTCACCAGCGAGCAGGCCCGCTGGGCGCAGCGCCGCCTCGACGGCCGCGACACGACCGGCCTGGTGCCCGGGGTGACGTACCTCGCGGAGATCCTGTACCCGCAGAACCGCATCGTCGTCGACTACGGCGACCGCCGCGACCTCGTCCTCCTCGCCGCGTACGGCGCGGACGGCACCGAGGTGCCGCTCGCCGAGGCCGCCGGCCACTGGGAGGGCGTCGGGTCCGTCGTCCGCCTGTGGCCGGCCATGCCGCTCGACGAACTGGTGGCGCTCACCGGCGCGAGCCGGATGCCCGGCGGAGACGCCGCCACCGGCACCGACGCGGAGGGCTTCGTCCTGCGGTTCGCCTCCGGGGTGCGCGCCAAGGCCAAGCTGTCCGAGTACGTACGCCTGCACAAGGTCCTGACCGGGGTCACCGAGCGGGACATCTGGCGCGCCCACGGCGTCCAGCGGTTCGCCGGCCTGCCCGCCAAACAGCTCGCGCAGGCGCTGGGGTGCACGCCGGCGGACTTCGAGGCGCACGGCGGAAAGCCGCTCGACGCGCTGCTGGAGCACGTGCCGGACGAGTTCGACGCATGGGTGCGGGGCGTCATCGACCGCCTCGAAGAGGAGGCCGCGCGCCGCGAGCGGGCCGTCGACGAGGCGTTCCGCGAGCTGGCCCACCTCGCCGCCGACCGGGGCGCGTTCGCGCGCGCCGCGAAGGCGCTGCCGGACGGCGGGATCCGCGCGGCCCTGTTCCTGCGTCTGGACGACCGTCCGACCGGACTCCTCATCTGGCGGCAGATCCGGCCGCAGGCGTCCGACCCGTTCAAGCACGACGAGGAGAACTGACCAGTGTCCGCACGACCCGACGAGCCCGGCCGCCCCGTGGTCCACGTCATGACGGGGCTCCCCGCCTCCGGGAAGACGACGGCGGCCCGTGCCCTCCAGGCCGAGTCCGCAGGGCGGATGCGCCGCGTCAACCTCGACGACCTGCGCGCCATGCTCGACGTGCCCGACCCGGAGCGGGGGCGCTCGTACCGGCACGAGCAGACCGTACTGGCCGTCCAGGACGCGGCGGTCCGCGCCGCCGTCGACGACGGCTTCGACGTCGTCGTCGACAACACCCACCTGACGTCCCGGATACCGAAGCAGCTCAAGGCGGCGGTTGCCGGCCGCGCCGAGTTCGTGGTGCACGACTTCACGCACGTGCCCGTGGAGGAGTGCCTGCGCCGTGACGCCGGCCGGGAGCGGCCGGTCGGCGAGGAGGTCATCCGCGGCCTCGCGCTGAAGCTGGCCGGCGCGCGCAAAGGCGGCTGGCGGCTGACCGCCGAGTGGCTGAACGACGAGCCGGCCGTCACGCCGTACACGGCCGATCCGGCGCTGCCGCCCGCGGTGATGTGCGACATCGACGGCACGCTCGCGCTCACCGGGGACCGCAGCCCGTACGACTTCACCCGCTGCGAGGTGGACCTGCTCAACGAGCCGGTGCGGTACGCGCTGGAGGCGTTCCGGCGAGGGGAGGGCGACACGATCGTGCTGCTGTCCGGCCGCGGGGAGGAGCACCGCCCGCAGACGGAGGCGTGGCTCGAGCGGCACGGGGTGCCGTACGACGAGCTGTGGATGCGGCCGCTCGGCGACACGCGGCGCGACGACGTGGTCAAGGCCGAGCTGTTCGACGCCCACGTCCGGCACCGGTACGCGGTGCGGGTGTCGCTGGACGACCGCGACCGCGTCGTGGCGCTGTGGCGGCGGATGGGCCTGCCCACCTGGCAGGTCAACTACGGCGACTTCTAGGACGCCTCCCGGCCGTGCGGGCGCGCGGCCGGCACCCGCACGGCCGGCTCGCGAGCCCATACTGGGACCGTGAGCGTGCTGATCGTGGACGGGGCCAATGTCGTCGGATCCGTGCCGGACGGCTGGTGGCGCGACAGGAAGGGCGCGGCCGAGCGGCTGCGCGACCTCCTGGCACGCCGCGCGCCCTCCGCGGACGAGGAGGTCATCCTCGTCGTGGAGGGCGCGGCCAAGGGCGTCGAGTCGGTGCCCGGGGTACGGGTGGACGAGGCGCCCGGGAGCGGCGACGACCGGATCGTGGAGCTGGCCGCCGCGTACGAGGGACGCGACTGCGTCGTCGTCACGTCCGACCGGGAGCTGCGCGACCGGGTCCGGGCGTACGGGGCGCAGTGCGTGGGGCCGCGTGCCGTACGCCCGGGGAGCTGACCGGGCGGTCAGTTGCCGCACCACTCCACGCGGTCGAGGTTCTTGACGTAGCGGGCGGCGACCCAGGCCTTCTTGTGGTCGCCGTCCGCCTTGGCGGCCTTGCCGTCGCCGGTGCGGTGGCCGGAGCGGGCGGCGCGCTTGTCGGCGTCCTCCTCGTCCGCTTCCTCCTCGTCCGCTTCCTCGTCGTCGGCGTCCTCGTCCGCGTCGGCGTCCTCGTCTGCGTCCGTTTCCTCGTCCGCGTCCTCGTTGTCCTGGTCCTCGCGGTCCTGCTCTTCCCCGTCCTCGTCGCGGCCGTCGGACTCGTCGCGGTCCTCGTCCTCGCGGCCCTTGCCGTGCTCGTCGTCGTCGAGGTGCAGGCGGTACCAGAGGTCGTTGCCGTCGACCTTCTCGCCGCGGGCCTTGCACTGGATCGCGACCCGGTGGTCGGCCTTGACGTGGCCGACGACGTCCGAGTGCGTGGACGGCTTGCTGCGGACCTTCAGGGAGCCGCGGGCCACGACCTTGCCGACGACGTAGTGCTTGTCGTGTTCCTTGCCGGACTTGTCGCTCTTCGGCTCTAGGAGGACGACCTGACGGGCCGGCTCGTCGGCGGCGACGGCGGTGCCCGCGCCGGAGAAGCCGAGCACCAGGCTTCCGGCGGCGAGAGCGAGGACGGCCCTGGTGGGCTTCTGCATGTGCGGGCTCCTCATGCGAAGACGTCCACCCGGTCGCGAACGCGTCGCCGGCCGGGGGCGGCGACCGGACGGTCGCCAGGGACGACTATGGCGACGGCGGATCGCACCGCCCCGGTGACTCACCGGCATTTAGCCCGAAATGCCCAATATGGCGGGAATGCTCCCGCCGTGGGGCCTTCCGGGGATGCGGGCGGGGGGCGGGCCGTCCACAGTGGTGGGCATGGGCATCAACGACTACACCGGCGGCCCCGGCGCCGACCAGACCGGCGTGCTGGTCGTCACGACGAACGACGTCCCCGGCTACCGCGTCGAGCGCGTGATCGGCGAGGTGTTCGGCCTCACCGTCCGCTCCCGCCACCTCGGCAGCCAGATCGGAGCCGGCCTCAAGTCCATGATCGGCGGCGAGCTGAAGGGCCTGACGAAGACCCTTGTCGAGACCCGCAACCAGGCCATGGAGCGCCTCATCGAGGCGGCCAAGGCCCGCGGCGGGAACGCCGTGCTGATGATGCGCTTCGACGTCACGGAGGCCGCCGACGTGGGCACCGAGGTCTGCGCGTACGGCACGGCCGTCGTCCTCGCGCCCGCCGGCGCGTAGCCCGCCTCCTGCCCGCCCGCTCCCGGACCCGCCCCGCGGGCGGTACTGCCGCGAACCTATGCTCGGGGCATGTACCGCCAGTCCGTGCCCGACGTATCCGTGATCATCGCCGTCTACAACGCGATGCCCTACCTGAGCGAATGCCTCGAATCCGTCATGGGCCAGACGATCGGGGCGGAACGCCTGGAGGTCATCGCCGTCGACGACGGCTCCACGGACGGCAGCGGCGCCGAACTCGACCGCTACGCCGCCCGGTACCCGCAGTTCCGGGCCGTGCACCAGCCCAACTCCGGCGGTCCCGGCAGCCCCCGCAACAGGGCCCTCGACCTCGCCCGCGGCCGGTACGTCTTCTTCGCCGACGCCGACGACTACCTCGGGCCGGAAGCCCTGCAGCGCCTCGTCGACATGGCCGAGGCCCAGGGCAGCGACGTCGTCCTCGCCAAGCAGGTGGGCCTCGGCCGGACGGTCTCGGACAAGGCCCACCGGCACGCCGCCGAGGCGGACCTCTACACCTCCGAGGTCTACCGCTCCCTGCACTCGGCCAAGCTGATGCGCCGCCGGGTCATCGAGAACGAGCGCCTGCGCTACCCCGAGGACCTCTGGTACGGCGAGGACCAGGTCTTCGTCACCTCCGTCTTCCTGGCCGCCGCCCGCATTTCCGTCGTCGGCGACTACGACTGCTACTACCTGCGCCGCCGCGACGACGGGCAGAACCTGACCTCCCGGACGCGCACCGCCCACGAGACCGTCGCGCACATCGAGCGCGTGATGGCGCTCGTCGCCGACCGGGTCACCGACCCGGTCGGCCGCCGGCGCATGCTCGGCCGCCACTTCCGCAGCCTGCTGCGCACCGCCCTGCGGCCGGCCGCCGCCGCCCGCGGCGACGACCCGGCTTACACGCAGGAGGTCTACGTACGGGCGCGGGCGCTGGTCGAGGCGTACTGGACCCCGGACATGGGCGGCGAACTCCCGCGGATCGACTGGATCCGCCTGTACGCGTTCGTGTGCAGTCCGCTGCCCGTCTTCGAGCAGCTCATGGACCACGACCCGGCCGAGGAGCCGCCGCCCCGCGACCTCGTGGAGAACGGCCGGGTGTACCGCTGCCTCCCGCTCTTCCGCGACCCGGCGGCAGGGCTGCCCGACGTGCTCTACGACGTCACCGACCAGGTCAAGGCGCAGCACGAGCTGTCCTCGCTGGCCTGGCAGGGGCGCCGCCTGAGGATCGCCGGCCGCGCCGGCATCCCGTCGCTCGGTGCGGTCGGCGCGGTCGGCACGGAAACCGCACTCGTCCTGCGGGAGCGGGAGACCGGCCGGGAGTTCACCGTCCCCGCCGAGCCCCGGCCGGAGTCCGAGGCCGCGGGGGAGGCGCCGGGGGCCGACGGCGCCGGCTTCCTCGCCGAGGTGGACCTGGCCCGCATCGCCGACGGCGAGCCGATCCCGCCAGGCACCTGGGACTGCTTCCTGAACGTCCGCGCCGCCGGGATCACCCGCACCGTCCGGCTGGGCCGCCGGCACGCCCCCGACCTGGACCGGACGGCCCGCCGGGCCAAGGTCCTGGCCCGCGACCCGGGCGGTGCGAGGTGGAGCACGGGCGTCCTCAGCCGTCGGCCCGGCGGCGCACGGCGTAGAGGGTGCCGCCCCCCGCGGCGAGCAGGACGGCCGCGCCCGCGCCGACCGCGGCCGTGGCCGTCGAG
>NZ_RPSE01000125.1:0-15158 GCF_003949955.1 Streptomyces sp. WAC05292 | reverse complement strand
ATCCGATGCCCGCCCCCGCTCCCCCCGAAGGGCGAATGTGCGGGATCATGTCGGCATGACCGAGGTGTCCTCCCTCACGGGGCGGCTGCTCGTGGCCACCCCCGCGCTCGCGGATCCGAACTTCGACCGCGCGGTCGTCCTGCTGCTCGACCACGACGAGCAGGGCTCGCTCGGCGTCGTCCTCAACCGCCCCACCCCCGTCGGCGTCGGCGACGTCCTGCTGGCGTGGGCGGAGCTGGCCGGCGACCCCGGCGTCGTCTTCCAGGGCGGCCCGGTCGGCCTGGACTCGGCGCTCGGCATCGCCGTCATCCCCGGCGAGGAGGGCCCCCTGGGCTGGCGCCGGGTGCACGGCGCGATCGGCCTCGTCGACCTGGAGGCCCCGCCGGAGCTCCTCGCCGCCGCGCTCGGCTCGCTGCGCATCTTCGCCGGGTACTCGGGCTGGGGGCCGGGCCAGCTGGAGGCCGAGCTCGGCGAGGGCGCCTGGTACGTGGTCGACTCCGAGCCCGGCGACGTCTCCTTCCCCGACCCCGAGCGGCTCTGGCGGGCGGTGCTGCGGCGGCAGCGCAGCGAGCTCGCCATGGTCGCCACGTACGCCGACGACCCGTCGCTCAACTGAGCCGGGCACGGATCGGTACCCTGGCTGCATGAGCACTCTTGAGCCCGAGCGCGGGACTGGTACGGGAACCCTCGTAGAGCCGACGCCGCAGGTGTCCCACGGCGACGGCGACCACGAGCGCTTCGCCCACTACGTCCAGAAGGACAAGATCATGGCGAGCGCCCTCGACGGGACCCCCGTCGTGGCGCTCTGCGGCAAGGTCTGGGTGCCGGGCCGCGACCCGAAGAAGTACCCGGTCTGCCCCATGTGCAAGGAGATCTACGACTCCATGGGCCCCGGCGGCGACAAGGGCAAGGGCGACAAGGACAAGTAGCCGGCCGAGCCGCGCGGCGGCGCGCAGGCCCCGGCGCGCGGACCCGCCGGGTGCGCAGGGCCGCGCCGGGTGCGCAGGCCGCCCGCCCGTTCGGACCCGCCCCGCCCCTGCGGGGCCGAGGCCCCCGAGGTGCGCTCGCGCGCACTGCGGGGGCCTTCGCCGTACCGTGGCCCGCGGCCGGGGTGCCTGCGCCGAGGCGCGGCGGTCCCTGCCGTTGCCCCGTACGGCGGTCCGCCCCGGCGCGGACCGGACCGGGCCGGGGCGGACCGGGCCGGATGCGCCGCGGACCCGCCCGGGCGTGCGGACGCGGCGGGAGGTGCCGTGGTGCCGTGGGACCCGCCCCGGCGGTGCCCGCGGGGGCGGATGCGCCCCGGAACCCGTACCGAATGTGTGGACGCCGCGGGACCCGTACCGCGGCCGCGGCCCGGTGACCTTCCGCTGCCGCCCCGCTAGGGTCGGCCGCCACGAGCGCCCCGGCGGGCCGCCTGGCCCGCCGGGCGCAACGCGCCGCTGCGAAGGGCCGCCGCATGGACCTGATCCCCGCACCCCGCACGCACTCCTTCCGCCCCGGTGCGCCGCCCTGCCTCCTCGGGCCGCGGCCGTGGCTCGACGCCGGCCCCGGCACCGCCGGCACGGCGCGCTGGCTGCGCCGGGAGCTGGGCGCCGCCACCGGCTGGGACCTGTTGCCGCCGGACGCCGCCGTTGGGAGCGGCGCGGGTATCCGGCTGCGCCTCGACCCGGGCCTCGCCGCCCGCCTCGGCCCCGAGGGGCACACGCTCACCGCCGACGACGCGGGCGCCGACCTCGCCGGGGCCTCGCCCGCCGGCCTGTTCCGGGCCGCCCAGACGCTCCGGCAGCTGCTCGGCCCCGACGCCCACCGCCGCGCCGCGCCCCTCGGCCGCGGCCGCATCCGGAGCCTGCCGCACGGCACCGTCGAGGACGGCCCCCGCTTCGCGTGGCGCGGCATGATGCTGGACGTGGCCCGGCATTTCACGCCGAAGGAGGGCGTACTGCGCCACCTGGACCTGCTCGCCGCGCACAAGCTGAACGTGCTGCACCTGCACCTGACGGACGACCAGGGCTGGCGCATCGAGATCGCCCGCCATCCCCGGCTGACGGAGGTCGGCGCCTGGCGGCCGCGCAGCCGCCGGGGCCACCGGGCCTCGCAGCTGTGGGACGAGACCCCGCACGGCGGCTTCTACACGCAGGACGACATCCGCGAGATCGTCGCGTACGCGGCCGAGCGGCACATCGCGCTCGTCCCGGAGATCGACCTGCCGGGCCACTCCCAGGCTGCCATCGCCGCCTATCCGGAACTGGGCAACACCGACGTCGTGGACACGGCCGCGCTGGGCGTGTGGGACGACTGGGGCGTCAGCGAGAACGTGCTCGCGCCCACCGAGGCCGTCCTGCGCTTCTACGAGGGCGTGTTCGAGGAGGTGCTGGAACTCTTCCCGGCCGAGGTGTCGCCGTTCGTCCACGTGGGCGGCGACGAGTGCCCGAAGGGCCAGTGGCGGGCTTCCCCGACGGCCCGGCGGCGGATCCGGGAACTCGGCGTGGACGGTGTGGACGGCCTCCAGGCCTGGTTCGT
The DNA here is from genome assembly GCF_003949955.1 of Streptomyces sp. WAC05292. Classification (NCBI taxonomy): domain Bacteria; kingdom Bacillati; phylum Actinomycetota; class Actinomycetes; order Kitasatosporales; family Streptomycetaceae; genus Streptomyces; species Streptomyces sp. WAC05292. The sequence goes on along the minus strand of NZ_RPSE01000125.1, from coordinate 12,638 downwards.
ACGGCACTTCGACCGCTGGCTCGCCGAGCGCGGCCGGCGGCTCATCGGCTGGGACGAGATCCTGGAGGGCGGACTCGCGCCGGGCGCCGCCGTGTCGTCGTGGCGCGGCTACGCGGGCGGGATCGCCGCCGCCCGCGCCGGCCACGACGTGGTGATGTGCCCGGAGCAGCACGTGTACCTGGACCACCGTCAGGCGCCCGGCCCCGACGAGCCGGTGCCGATCGGGTATGTGCGGACCTTGGAGGACGTGTACCGGTTCGAGCCGGTTCCTGCCGAGCTGGCGGGGGAGTGCGCCGCGCGCGTCCTCGGGGCGCAGGCCAACGTGTGGACCGAGGTGATGGAGGACCAGGGGCGGGTCGACTACCAGGTGTTCCCGCGGCTCGCCGCGTTCGCCGAGGCCGTGTGGTCGCCGCTGCCGCGCCCCGCCGAGCGCGACTACGCCGGGTTCGAGGCGCGGATGGGCGTGCACCGGCGGCGGTTGGACGCGATGGGCGTCCGACACCGCCCGCCCGGCGGCCCGTTGCCGTGGCAGCGGCGCCCCGGCGTGCGGGGGCGGCCGCTCGACGGGGAACCCCCGAACGTGTGAGGAAGGCGGCCCGGGGCGCCGTACGGGGTGCAGCGGGCCGCCCGCGCCGGGGGTGTGCGCGGCACCCCGCGCCTGCGTGCCCGCCGCCGCGGATTCGGGAGGTCGCGGGAGGGTCGGGACTCTCGTGATCTGCGGGACGTGTGGGGAACCGCAGGGGATTCCGGGGCGTCCTACGACCTTGGGCGCTGTCGGGAACTTTCGTTCCTTGACGGCGAATTCGGCCCTTCCGCTGCCCTTCCGTTCCTATCGGGAGATACAGGGGAAAACGGACGGCTCGGGGTTCACGGGGCGCCCGGCCGACCCTGGCGCCGGGCGGGGCGGATGATGTGCCAGAGTTGCCACGTCCCGGCGGTGAGCACGTACCGTACGGCGGACAGGCGTGAGCGCCGGGACCGGGACATCGGGAAGGGGCAGCGGGTTGACCACGCACGCACCGCACACACCTCAGGCGGCGCAGTCCGTGATGCTGCCGGCCTCGCTCGACGAGGCCGTGGCGGCTCTCGCCGCCATGCCCGCCGCCGTGCCGGTCGCCGGGGGCACCGACCTCATGGCCGCCGTCAACGCGGGACTGCTCAGGCCGGCCGGCCTGGTCAGCCTCGGCCGGATCAACGAGATCCGCGGCTGGCAGTACCAGGAGGACGGCCACGCCCTCCTCGGCGCCGGCCTCACCCACGCCCGCATGGGCCGCCCCGACTTCGCCGCGCTGATGCCCGGGCTCGCCGCGGCCGCGCGCGCCGCCGGGCCGCCGCAGATCCGCAACGCCGGCACCCTCGGCGGCAACATCGCCGGCGCCGCGCCGACGGGCGACACGCTGCCCGTCCTGGCCGCGCTGGAAGCCGCCCTCGTCGTCGTCGGCCCGGGCGGCAGCCGGGAGATCCCGGTCTCGTACCTGCTGGCCGGCCGCGAGATGCTGCGGCCCGGCGAGCTGATCGGCTTCGTCCGGGTGCCGCTGCTGCACGCCCCGCAGGTGTTCCTGAAGGCGACCGGGCGTACGGGCCCCGGGCGCGCCGTGGCGTCCGTGGGGCTCGTCCTGGATCCCGCGCGCCGGGGCGTGCGCATCGCGGTCGGCGCGGTCGCCCCGATGCCGCTGCGGCCGCTGGACGCCGAGCAGTGGGTGGCGTCGCTGATCGACTGGGACGGGGAGCGGCAGCTGGCCCCCGAGGCGCTGGAGGCCTTCGGCGACTACGTCGCCGCCGCCTGCGTCCCCGACCAGGGGGAACCGGTCGCCCCCGGCGTACTTCACCTGCGGCGGACGGTGGCCGTGCTGGCACGGAGGGCCCTGGGGAGGGCGCTGACCTCATGAGTGGGAACGAGAACGTGAGCGGAACGACGGGCGACGCAGGCGCGGCCGGGACCGGCTGGGGCTGGGAGCCGGTGCCGCAGGGCGGCGAGTACGACTCGGACGCCACGGCCTTCGTGAGCCTGCCCCCGGGCATGCTGGAGGGCCTCGGCTCCGGGGAGCCGCTGGCCGCGCCCGGGCACGGCTACGTGCCCCCGCCGATGATCGTCCCGCTGGGCACCGGCACCGCCGACCCGGCGGCGACGGGGACCTGGTCGATGCCGGTGCAGTGGCCGGAGGCCGACGCGGAACCGGCCGCGGGCGGCGGAGGCGGCGCGGGCGGCGGGGCTCCCGTCGGCGCGCCGATCCCGGCGTCGGTCCCGATCCCGGCGTCGGTCGCCGCGGCGTTCGCGGACCCCGGCACGGGCCACGCCCACGCCGAGGCGGAGCCCGACGGCGCCGAGGGCGAGGACCCGTCCGCGACCGCGGAGTGGCACTTCCCCGACGCGGTGCGCGCCGCCGAGCCGGTGACGACCGGCCAGTGGGACCTGCCCGAACTCCACGACGGGACGGGCGAGTTCCGCACCGGCGAATTTTCCACTGGCGAGTTCCAGACCGGCGAGTTCCGGACCGGCGGGCTCGACGCGGACTTCCGCGGCGCCCCGGCGACCCTGCCCGGCGGCGCCAGCGCCCCCTGGGCGGCCCAGCCGCAGCCCCACCACGAGGCGGCCGCACCCGCGGACGCCCCGCTCAGCTCGGGCGTCCTGCCGGACGACCGGACCGACGGCTCCGGCAGCGGCCGCCGCCGGCTCGGCGGGCCCGGGGTCGGCGGCCCCCCGGGCGCCCCGCGCGTGCTCGGCGGCCCCGGCGTCGGCACCCTCCCCGAGGGCGAGCCCCACGGGGCGGGCCACGGCGCGGCGCAGGCGGGCGGCCCCACCGACACCCCCGCGGCCGGCATCGCCGTGCCGCACACGGCCGCGTACGCGCACGGCCACGACGGCGGCCACGCGCACCCCTACGCCGCCGACCTGCCCGGCCACCCGCACGCGCCCCAGGCGCCCCACCAGACGCCCGCGCACGGCGTGCCGTACGGCCACGGCCACGGCCACGGCGAGGCGCCGCAGCAGGACGGGCACGGGCAGTACGACGCGCACGGGCAGTACGACACGCACGGGCAGTACGACGGCCACGCCCCGCACGACGGCGGGGCCTCGCACGGCGGCGGCCAAGCCTCGCACGGCGGGCCCGCCTCCCACGGGGGCCACGGCCGCGGCGAGGCGCCCGCCGGGGAGCACGCCGCCGCGGAGTACGCCCCTACGAGCACTCCCGCCGGGCACGCCGGGCCGGACGGCCAGGGCCACGGCCAGGGCCGCCCCGAGGCCGCCGAGGCGCAGCCCGCGCCTGCCCCTGCCCCCGAGCCGGAGCCGGGCCCGGCGCCCGAGCCGGAGCGGGAGCCGGAGGCGGCCGCCGACGCCGCGGTGCAGCCGGCCGCGCCCGACCCGGACGCGCAGGCCGAGGCCGCAGCCGCCGCCGGGGCCGGGCAGGAGCCGGGCCCGCAGGCCGCCCCTGAATCCGGGCCGGCGGTGGGCGGGCACGGCTTCACCGGAGCCGCCCACGACCCGGCGGCGGATCCCGCCGGCACCGACGGCCGCGGGATCGCCGCAGCCTCCGCGGCCGAAGCGGGCAGCGCGCCCGTGCCGGGTGCGGACACCGCCGACACTGCCGCGGCACCGCCGGGTGCGGAAATCGGGGAAGGGATCCCGGGCGGGGAGGCCCCGTACACGGAGGAAACGGCTCCGGCCGTCGCGCACCACGAGCACCCGCTGTCCTCGTACGTGCTGCGCGTCAACGGCGCCGACCGGCCCGTCACCGGCGCCTGGATCGGCGAGTCCCTGCTGTACGTGCTGCGCGAGCGCCTCGGCCTCGCCGGCGCCAAGGACGGCTGCTCCCAGGGCGAGTGCGGGGCCTGCGCGGTGCAGGTCGACGGCCGGCTCGTCGCGTCCTGCCTGGTCCCGGCCGCGACGGCCGCCGGGAGCGAGGTCCGGACCGTCGAGGGGCTCGCCGCGGGAGGGGAACTCTCCGACGTGCAGCAGGCGTTGTGCCGTTCGGGCGCGGTGCAGTGCGGATTCTGCGTGCCCGGCATGGCCATGACCATCCATGATTTGCTGGAGGGCAACCACGCCCCCAGCGACCTGGAGACCCGCCAGGCGCTGTGCGGGAACCTGTGCCGCTGCTCCGGCTACAAGGGCGTCCTGGAAGCCGTCCGCGAGGTCGTCGCGGAGCGGGAGGCGGCGGAGGCCGAGGCGGCCGCCGCGCAGGCGCAAAACCGGCCGCAGGGGCAGGCGCAGGCCTACGCCGCCGGGCCGGGGGAGCCGTACATCCCGCACCAGGCCCAGCCGGGCGAAGGCGGCATCCACCCGGGCGGAGGCGCCCACGACGGAGGCGTCCACGGCGGAGGCATCCACAACGGAGGCATGGCGTGAGCGGGCAGGACGCGGCCACGGCGACGTCGACGACGACCGTGACGTTCACCACGACCACCGCGGCGGGCGGCGCCGCCGGCACCCCCGGAGCCGCACCCGGCCCGGACCCCGAGCAGGCCGCGCCGGCGGTGCCGCGCGGCATCGGCGCGTCCGTGCCCGCCACCGACGCGCGCGCCAAGACCGAGGGCACCTTCCCGTACGCCGCCGACCTGTGGGCCGAGGGCCTCCTGTGGGCAGCCGTGCTGCGCTCCCCGCACGCCCACGCCCGCATCCTGTCCGTCGACACCTCCGCCGCCGAGCGGATGCCCGGCGTCCGCGCCGTCGTCACCCACGCCGACGTCCCCGGCGCCACCACCCACGGGCGGCGCATCGCGGACCGGCCCGTCTTCGCGCACGACGTCGTACGCCACCACGGCGAGCCCATCGCCGCCGTCGCCGCCGACCACCCCGACACGGCCCGCCTCGCGGCCGCCGCGATCACCGTCGAATACGAGCTCCTCGAAGCGGTCACCGACCCCGAGCAGGCCTTCGCCGCCCCCCCGCTGCACCCCGACGGCAACCTGATCCGGCACATCCCGCTCCGCTACGGCGACCCGGAGGCCACCGGCGAGGTCGTCGTCGAAGGCCTCTACCGCATCGGCCGGCAGGACCCCGCCCCCATCGGCGCCGAGGCCGGTCTCGCCGTGCCGCGGCCCGACGGCGGCGTCGAGATCTACACCGCCTCCACCGACCCCCACCTCGACCGCGACCTCGCCGCCGCCTGCTTCGGCCTCGAACCCGACCGGGTCCGCATCGTCGTCACCGGCGTGCCCGGAGCGACCGCCGACCGCGAGGACGCCGCCTTCCAGCTCCCGCTCGGCCTGCTCGCCCTGCGGACCGGCTGCCCCGTCAAACTCGCCGCCACCCGCGAGGAGTCCTTCCTCGGCCACACCCACCGCCACCCGACACTGCTGCGCTACCGCCACCACGCCGACGCGGAGGGCCGCCTCGTCAAGGTCGAGGCGCAGATCCTCATGGACGCCGGCGCCTACGCCGACTCCTCCGCCGAATCGCTCGCCGCGGCCGTGGCGTTCGCCTGCGGCCCGTACGTCGTCCCGCACGCCTTCGTCGAAGGCTGGGCCGTACGCACCAACAACCCTCCGTCGGGCCACGTGCGCGGCGAAGGCGCCATGCAGGTGTGCGCCGCGTACGAAGGCCAGATGGACAAGCTGGCCGCCGCCCTCGGCATGGACGGAGCCGAGCTGCGGCTGCGCAACGTCCTCGCCACCGGCGACCTGCTGCCCACCGGGCAGACCGTCACCTGCCCGGCACCCGTCGCCGAACTGCTGCGCGCCGTAAGGGACTTCGAGCTGCCGCCGCTGCCGAAGGACACCCCGGAGGAGGAGTGGCTGCTGCCCGGCGGGCCGGAGGGCGCGGGAGAGCCGGGCGCGGTGCGGCGCGGCGTCGGGTACGGCGTCGGCATGGTGCACATGCTCGGCGCGGAAGGCACCGACGAGGTCTCCACGGCGACGGTGAAGGTCGTCGACGGCGTGGCGACCGTCATCTGCGCGGCCGTCGACACCGGCCAGGGCTTCGCGACCCTGGCCCGGCAGATCGTCCAGGAGGTCCTCGGAGTGGAGGAGGTGTCGACGGCCCCCGTCGACACCGACCAGCCGCCGGCCGGCCCCGCCGCGCACGGCCGCCACACGTGGGTGTCGGGCGGCGCGGTCGAGCGGGCCGCGAAGATGGTCCGCACCCAGCTGCTCCAGCCGATGGCCCACAAGCTCGGCATGTCCACGGAGCTCCTCCAGGTCAAGGACGGCCGGATCACGTCGTACGACGGCGCGTTCTCGACGACGGTCGCGGAGGCGATGGCCGGCAAGGAGCTGTGGGCGACGGCCCAATGCCGCCCGCACCCCACGGAGCCGCTGGACGGCGACGGGCAGGGCGACGCGTTCGTCGGCCTCGCCTTCTGCGCGATCCGCGCGGTCGTCGACGTCGACATCGAGCTGGGCACGGTGCGCGTGGTCGAGCTGGCGGTCGCGCAGGACGTCGGCTGCGTCCTCAACCCCCGCCAGCTGGAGGCCCGTATCGAGGCGGGCGTCACACAGGGCGTCGGCGCGGCCCTCACGGAAAACCTCCGCTCCGTCGGCGGCCTGGTCCGCCACCCCGACCTGACGGGCTACGCCCTGCCGACATCGCTGGACGCGCCGACGGTGCGGATCGTCAAGCTGGTCGAGGAACGCGACGTGGTCGCGCCGTTCGGCGCGAAGGCGGCGAGCGCGGTACCGGTGGTGACGACCCCGGCAGCCGTGGCCTCGGCGGTCCGCGCAGCCACGGGCCGCCCGGTCAACCGCCTCCCGATCCGCCCGTCGGCGGCGGTCGCGGCGGCCAACTCCTGACCGTGTGACCCGCATTGCACGTGCAACCCGAGGTTGGGGCTGTCGCCGCCGGTCGCTAGAGTGATCGGTAAGCCCTGTGGCACGCCCGCGCGAACGGCAGCTCACAGGAGCGAACGGGGTTGGGGAAGCGGCGGCGACGCCGCCCTCCCACGGGGAACGGGTAAACGGGGAGGCCTTCGTGGCAGAGGAATCGGTGTTCAGCTTCTTGGGGGCGTCGGCGAAGAGCCAAGCGGCGGCCATCTCGGCGCAGGCCAAGGCCCTTGCGGTCGACTACGAGACGATCAGCGGCTACAAGAAGGTCGTCGACGAGCTGCTGACGAAGCTCGGCAACTCGGAGGCGTCCGACAAGAAACTGGCCCACACGACCCTCCCCGAGGGCACCTTGGGCACGGGCTTCGCGGAGGCGGTGGATCTGTTCGACGCGTACAAGACGGTCCAGAAGGAACTCGAGAACCTGTCGAAGGGGCTGGCTGGCCACATCGAGGCGCTCGGCCTTGCGATCCAGACGGCGGGCAAGAGTTTCACCGAGGTGGACTACGAGACGAAGCGACGCCTGGCGGCGATCGCCAAGCAGGCGAAGGACGCCTACGTCGAGGCGCGAGACCCGCTGGTCAAGGAGCAGAAGGCACATGAGGCCCAGCAGGCACCGGCAGGTGAGGCCAACAAGCCGAAGGGCAACATCTGATGGCGACGAACTTTGAGGGGTACACCCACCAGCAGCTGCTGGCCATGGTGAAGACGCTCAACCCCGACCTGGTCAAGACGCGCGCCGCGCAGCTTATCGAGGCCGCCGAAGCGATCACCAAGATCGGTGAGGACCTCAGGAACCACAAGGTCAAAGGCTGGGAAGGCGAGGCGGCCCTGGCTTTCGAGCAGTGGACGAGCCGGGCCAGCACCGCCACCCTGCACCTGGGCAAGTATTCTGCGGCCGCCGGCAAGTGGATGCAGGCGGCATCCCAGACGATGTACGAGGTCAAGGACAACATCCCGGCCTACGACACTGCCGCAGCGAAGAACCTTCAGGTCTCCAAGGAACACCGCAACGAGCCGGATGCGCAGCAGCTAGGCCGCGAGGCTCACGCCAAGCTGTCGGGCGACCACACCAAAGCCATCGACGCCCTGACGAAACTTTCACAGTCGTACGAGCAATCGAAAACCCAGATCGCCAAGGAACCGATTCCGACGTTCCCGCCCATGCCGGGGCGGTTTGTGCCACAGGGGGATTACGGCGGTCGGAGCGACGTCTCCTACGGTAGCGGTGGCTCTGGTGGTGCCTACGGGCCGGGCAGCGGCTCGTACGCTTCCTCGGCGTCAATGAGTGGCCCTTCTAGCGACTCGGGACTCTCGCCCGGCCGTGTGCCGGACGCGCCTCTTACGCCACCCGCGGGACGCGCTCCCATTCCAGACCTGCCGGACCGCGACGTGAACGTGAACCTGGACAACGTCGCCGTCCTGCCGGACAAAACGCTGCCGCCGGTCACCGGCATGCCGCCCACCCCGGGGCCCGGGCCTGTCACGCCTGGGCCTGTCGCACCGATGCCGCCGGTGGTGCCGCTTCCGCCGGGTACCGGTCCGACGCTCGGCGGGGGCGGTTCGTTCAACAAGGTCCCGCCTGTGGCGGGTCCTCCCAACGGCGGCAAGCTCGGCATGCCGCCCCTGATGCCGCGGGACACGGGCATCATCGGCGGCCGCCAGGTGCCCAGCACGATGGGTCCCACCACGGGGCTTCCCCGTGGTCTCGTGGTCGGCTCCGAGGGGGCGCACCCCGGCGCCCGTCCGCCTGTCGGCCCGGGTATGCACCCCGGCGTGGGTGGGGCGCACCCGAGCGGTCCGGGCGGCAATGCCGCCGGCCGCCGACTGGCCATGGAGCCGGGCGGCGTGATCGGTGGTGCCCGCCAGCCTGGCGCGATGCCGCCCGGTGTGGTCGGCCGCGCCGTCCCGACGACCGGGCAGCCGTTCACGCACGGAGGCTCCGGCCTCGTGAGGAACACGCCCGCGGGTGAGTCGGGCCGCGGTGTGATGGGACACGCCGGTGCGGGTGCCCACGCGCCGGGCAATCGGAACGAGCGCCAGGGCGGCGAGCGCCCCGACTACCTGGCCGAGGACGAAGAGACCTGGCGGAGCAACGACCGTGTCGTTCCGCGAGTGATCGACTGACAGAACGGACGTTGCACGAGATGCGCATGCGCAAGGCGACCTCGGTCCTAGTGGGCCTCCTGCTGGCCGGGGTCGCCGCGACCCCGGCTCACGCGAAGACCATCCGTGAGCAGCAATGGCATCTCGACGCCATGAAGGCGGACGACATCTGGAAGGTCAGCACCGGCAAGGGTGTGACTGTCGCCGTGATCGACACAGGTGTGGCGCGGATCCCCGAGCTTGAAGGCCAGGTTGTTCAGGGGCGGAACTTTGCGGCACCGTCTTACGAAGGCGACGAACGCACCGACTACAGCAATCACGGCACTGCCATGGCCGCCATCATCGTCGGTAACGGCAAGGGACGGGGTGGTGTAGGGAGTGCCTTCGGCCTCGCGCCCGGGGCACGTGTCATGCCGCTGCGGGTGGACCGCGGCGGCGATGGGACTGCGCCCTACAAGTCGATGATTCAAGCCATCCGCTACGCCGCCGACACAGATGCGAAGATTCTTAGTATTGCGATGGGAAACCTGGACGAGAACCAGGAACTCGCGGATGCCGTGAAGTACGCGATTGGCAAAGGAAAACTGATCTTTGCAGCTGTCGGCAACGACGGGGAAACCGTAAACGACCTCCGGTATCCGGCAGCGACGCCGGGAGTGGTGGGTGTCGGTGCCGTCGGCCCGGACGGCACGGCAACCAAGGAGTCCCACCACCACGCTCACGTTGACCTGACTGCACCGGGCATCGACATCGTGGCTGGCTGCAACGGCAGTACCGGTGTCTGTAAGGGGCATGGAACAAGTGACGCCACCGCGTTGGCCTCCGCCTCTGCCGCGCTGCTGTGGTCGGCGCACCCGGAGTGGACGAACAACCAGGTGCTGCGGGTCTTGATGAACACTGCCGGAAAGGCCGATGACGGCAAGGAGCGCAACGACTACCTCGGCTACGGCATCGTGCGGCCGAAGGTGGCGCTGCCGACGCCCGGGGATCCCGGGCCCGCCGACGTGTTTCCGCTGCCCGACCTGGCCGCGGCCGATGCGAAGAGCTCGCCCGCGCCGTCGGCCGCTGCCAAGGCGTCCGAGTCCGCCGCGCCCCAGGCCGATGCGAAGGCCGACGGCTTCAGCGGGACGACGTGGATCGCGCTCGGGCTCGGCGCGTGCGTGCTGGTCGGCGGTGCGGTCACGGCGGTGGTCGTGCGCCGTCGGAGCGGGTGACCGGCTGCACGTGCAGCCGCGGAAGGCGGTAGTGCGGACCCCCGGGCCCGACGCGGTTGCGTCGGGACCCGGGGGTCCGGGAGAAGCCGTGACCGGATTCGAACCGGCGTATACCGCTTTGCAGGCGGGTCCCTGACCACTCGGGCACACGGCCGGGATGTGCTGACACCGACGACCGTACGGGCGGCCCCGCGCTCCCGGAAGGCCCCCGCCCGGGCTGCCATACGCCTGTCACGCGCCGTTCACACGTGCCCGCCCCCGCCCCCCGGCGTAGGTCCTCCGGACGAGCCAGGATCCGCCGTACGGACAGGGGCGAAACCCCGCTTCGCGGCTTACGCTGGGGCGATGAGCGCCCTCGAATCCGGCCTGTCGGAGCCGCAGCCCACCGCCGTGATCCCGCCCCCGCCCGAGGGCGGGATCCTCTCGTCGGCGTACCGGACGCTCAGCATCGGCATGGTGTCCGTCATCTTCCTCATCGCCTTCGAGGCGACGGCCGTTGGCACCGCCATGCCGGTCGCCGCCCGCGATCTCGACGGGATCGGGCTCTACGCGTTCGCGTTCTCCGCCTACTTCACCACCAGCCTCTTCGGCATGGTCCTCGCCGGCCAGTGGTCCGACCGGCAGGGCCCGCTGCGCCCGCTCGGCCTCGGCATCGGGGCGTTCGCCGCCGGGCTGGTGCTGGCCGGGACGGCCGGCGCGATGTGGGTGTTCGTCCTGGGCCGGGCCGTGCAGGGCTTCGGCGGCGGGCTCGTCATCGTCGCCCTCTACGTGGTGGTGAGCCGGGCCTACGAGGAGCGGCTCCGGCCCGCGATCATGGCGGCGTTCGCCGCGAGCTGGGTCGTCCCGTCGATCGTGGGCCCGCTCGCCGCCGGGACGGTGACGGAGCACCTCGGCTGGCGCTGGGTGTTCCTCGGGATCCCCGTGCTGGTGGTGGTCCCGCTCGCCGTGGCGCTGCCGGCGATCCGGCGGAGCGCTTCGGGGCCCGTCGATCCGCAGGCGCCGCCCGCGGCGTTCGACCGTCGGCGGATCCGGCTGGCGCTGGCGATCTCGGTCGGGGCGGGGCTGCTCCAGTACGCCGCCCAGGATCTGCGGTGGCTGTCGCTGCTGCAGGGTGTGGCGGGGGCGGCGCTGCTGGTGCCGGCCGTGCTGGGGCTGCTGCCGCGCGGCACGTACCGGGCGCGGCGCGGGCTGCCGTCGGTGGTGCTGCTGCGCGGGCTCGCGGCAGGCTCGTTCATCGCGGCGGAGAGCTTCGTTCCGCTGATGCTGGTCACGCAGCGGGGGCTGAGCCCGACGCTGGCCGGGTTCTCGCTGGCGCTGGGCGGTCTCACCTGGGCGGGCGGGTCGTGGCTGCAGGCCCGCGGCTGGGCCGAGCCGTACCGGGAGCGGCTGATGGTGCTCGGCATGCTGCTGGTGGCGTCCGCCATCGCGGCCGCGCCGGCCGTGCTGGTGCCGTGGGTGCCGGTGTGGTCGCTGGCCCTGGCGTGGGGGGTGGGCTGCCTCGGGATGGGGCTTGTCCTCGGCTCGACGAGCGTGCTGCTGCTGAAGTTGTCGGCGCCGGAGGAGGCCGGGGCGAACTCGGCCGCCCTGCAGATCTCCGACGCCCTCGCGAACGTGGTGCTGCTGGCCGCCGGCGGTGCGGCGTTCGCCGCGCTGGGCGGCGGCTCGGTCGGCGCGGCCGCACACGCGGCGGGCGGGGCGTCGGCCGCGGGGGCATCGCACCCCGCCGCGTTCGTGGTCGTCTTCCTGCCGATGGCGGCGGTCGCCCTGATCGGCGCGTGGGTGGCCACCCGCCTGTACGAGCGGCCCGGCCCGAAAACCGCCTGACCGGCGGGCCCGCCCGTCGATAGCCTCGCGGCATGGACGACCTGACCATCCGGCTGTCGGCCGCCGAGTACGCGGAGCTCGCCGACCTTGCCGGCGCCACCGACTCCACGCCCGAGGAGCACGCCCTCGCCGCCGTACGGGCGCACCTGCGCCGGGAGCGGCAGCGGGTCGGCGAGGCGGCGGCCCGGCTCGCCGACCGGCACGCGCCCCTGCTGAAACGGCTCGGCGAGTGAGCGCGCCCCGCGCGGGCGAGGGCACGCGCGGCACCCGCCACCTCACCGTCGCCGAGGTGCTGGAGCTGGCCCGGCACGCCTGCCTGGTCCACGACCAGCCCGTCGGGCTGCGCAGCCCCCGGCTGCTGGAATCGGCGGTGCACCGGCCGCGGGCCCGGATGTTCGGTACACCGGCGTACGAGGACCTCTTCGAGCAGGCTGCCGCGCTGCTGCACGGCCTCGCGAAGAACCACCCGCTGGTGGACGGGAACAAGCGGACGGCCTGGCTCGCGGCGGCGGTCTTCCTCGCCGTGAACGGGATCGACCTCGCCGAAGCCGACCAGGACGCCGCGTACGAACTCGTCGTGGACACGGCGGCCGGGGCGGTCGACGACATCGCGGAGATCGCGGCACGGCTTCGGGAGCTGCGGCCGGGCCCGTCGCCGGTCTGACCCTCGGGGCGGTGGCTGAACGGCGACGAGGCGTCCCGCCGAGGCGGGGCGGAGGCTTCCCGGGGCGGGAG
>NZ_RPSE01000124.1:0-15167 GCF_003949955.1 Streptomyces sp. WAC05292 | reverse complement strand
CAAGTGGCACCTGCGGCGGGCGATGTTCTTCGGCCTCGGCCACACGGAGCACTTCCCGCCGCACGGCACGAGTAACCACGGCAACCCGCCGCAGTAGGGCATACCCTTGTGGCTTTGGTCACATGCCCGCCGCAGGTGCCACTTGTGGGCGGACAGCACTGTGCCGGGGACCCCCTCGGGCCGTAGGTTGAACGGCTATGAGCGCAATGGAGGAGCTGGACCGCCAGATCGTGGATCTGCTGGTGCGGGACGGTCGGATGAGCTACACGGACCTCGGCAAGGCCACCGGCCTGTCCACGTCCGCGGTCCACCAGCGGGTACGCCGCCTGGAGCAGCGCGGGGTCATCCGCGGCTACGCGGCGGTCGTCGACCCCGAGGCCGTCGGGCTGCCCCTCACGGCCTTCATCTCGGTGAAGCCGTTCGACCCGAGCGCCCCCGACGACATCGCCGAGCGCCTCGCGGGCGTACCGGAGATCGAGGCCTGCCACAGCGTCGCCGGCGACGAGAACTACATCCTCAAGGTCCGGGTCGCCACCCCCCTCGAACTCGAGGACCTCCTCGGCCGCCTCCGGGCCCTCGCCCACGTCTCGACCCGCACCACGGTCGTCCTCTCCACCCCCTACGAAGCCCGCCCGGCCCACCCAAGGGGGAGTACATCCATGCAGAACACCAAGCGCGCCGGCCGCACCGAGCCGGAGCCCCTCGATCCCGGCGGTCCCGGTTTCGCCGACGACGGCGAGGGGTTCGAGGACGCCGAGGGCTTCGAGGTCCGCCACGCGGTCTGCCCCGACTGCGGCCAGTCGATCGCCCTCGTCGCGGACGAGGAGCACCTGCCGGAGCACGCCCTGTGCCTGACGCCGTGGAACCCGTTCGGGCTCACGGTCTGCGCGGGCACGGGCCGCCCGGTCGGCGAGGCGCTCCCGGCGGCGGGCGCGGGGGCGGAGGAGTCCCCGGAGCTGGAAGTCGTCATGCTGGCCCTGCCGCAGGGCCTGGACTGGCGTACGCAGCCCTTCTCGCACGTCGGCGGCCCGGGGTCGCGGCCGGTGCGTCCGGCTGCGCCGGTGCTGCCCCAGCGCAGCGGGCACGCCCAGGCGGCTTGACCCCGGCGGCCCGGGGCGCTGCGGCACCCGGGCCGCCGGGTCTCGCCGGTGACGACCGGCCGGGCGCCCGCGGCCGGGGACCCCTCGAACGGATCCCCGGACGCCGCGTCCGATTACCCGCACAACGGCGGCGCGTTGGTTTGCGTATGAGCGCACTCGACACCTCCGCGCCGAGATCGGGCCGGCGGCGGCACGCGGTCCTCCACCGCTTCGAAGAATCGGTTCGCCAGCAGCGGCAGCAGCCGCCGCCCGACCCGCCGATCTACCGGGCCCTGATGGACCACTGGACGGCGGACGGCCGCACCCTCCCGGGCCGCCCCGACCCGGAGTGGACCCGCGTCGCGGCCTCCCCGATCTGGCCGTCGGGGCCCCTTTTCGAGCCGTGAGCGTGACCCGGGCCTACGGGCCGGGCGTCGGGCCGGAGGGGCCTCCGTCCTTGAAGGCCTTCCAGATCGTGGCGAGCGCGACGATCTGTGCCAGGAAGAAGGCCACCGAGGCGATGCGCATCTGGTAGACGTACGCCACGAGGTTGGCGTTGCTCGCCCAGTAGCGGCGTTCGCCCTGGAACGTCTGCACGTCCATGGCGAAGCCGGTCAGCGTGACGACGGAGGCGAACGTCGCGATGATCCCGACGATCATCACGTCGCCCTGCCCGATCGCCCGGACGATGAGGTGGTCGACGATGACGGGAACCGCGAAGGCCGCAGCGACCCAGCAGGCCTTGGTAGGCCCGTGCCGTCCGGGCAGGGAGCGCCACAGCGCGCCCAGGAAGAAGCCTCCCACCACCCAGGTGACGTGCCACGAGAGAATGTCCGAGAGGATGTAGAGGAACCCGACTTCGTTCTCGGTGTTGAACACCCAGGAATCGTCTCTGACTGTTTCCAGCCAGTACATGAGGCCCGTGGCGGGGAGACCGACGAAGAAGGCGACAACGGCACCCCGGCAGGCGTTCTCCCACCATGTGGCCATGGGCCCGCAGGCGAAAGGAAGGTCCGCCGGTCTGACACCGTCCGGGAGCGCACGGTCGAGTCGGTCGATCTCGGCCTCGACCGCCTCCTGTGCAGCGGATCGATCGACCGCGCTGTCGATACTGAGTCGGTGCAGCCGTGACTGCAGATCGCGGAAGTGGCGGGCCAGGCGCAGCACATTCGACCTCTCGGTCCGGATGATGACACTGCCCAGCGGTGCGTCGCCCACGGAAAGCTTTCCCAGGACGGAGAGGCGGGAGCCGAGGGCCACGACTCCCCAGGCGGCCACCATGGCCAGAAGCAGCTGCAACAGGTATCCCGAGAATCCGAAATACCAGGCGCCGGAAGCCGTGGCGATACCGAAGAGGGAGACCAGAAGAAACTTTTCCGACTGGTTGGGGGTGAAGGCGGCCGCATCGAACTCTTCCGAGCGGCAGACACGAAGTGCACCCACCAGGGCCAGGGGTGCGAGGACGGATGTGCTGCCGAGCAGGGCGTCCAGAGCGTTGCCCGGAAGCCACCACCATGCAGAGTCGAACCAGCTCGCCCAAGCGTCCGCCTGTTGCCGGCTGCCCGGCTCGGTGAGCCAACTCACGCGTTCCCAGGAGCGGTTGAGCGCCACATACGCCCACAGCGTCGTCATCAGCGCCGCGGCCGCGGCGAGGGACACCATGATCCAGAGTGGCAGGCGTCTGTCCCCTGCCAGCAGGAGCTTCTCACCGCTCGCGATCAGTCCGAGGCAGCACACCGCGATCCCGGCCATGTAGAGCACGCTCACCACCCAGTAGAACTCGCCGGGTACCTCCACGTCAGTCGTGGGCAGGACGGGAAAATCGAAGTATTCGGAGGCTACGGACAGGGCTACCAGCAACCCGGAGAAGACGCCCACGGCGACGAGGGCCTGCTTCGCCAGCCCGCCGAACACGCAGAGGACGAGTCCGAGCAGAACCAGGGTGACGAGTTCCACGGCCTGCGTGTAGTCGCCTTCGAGTGCCAGGAGCCGCCCGACGAGCTTGTAGGCATCGTCACCCAGGTACACGAGCAGACCGAAGCCAAGCATCAGGAAGGCCCAGGAGCGCAGAACCCGCAGCGCGTACTCCTCCTGCGGCAGGGGTTTTCCCTTGAGTCCCTGCCGTAGCCGCTTGGCGACCAAGAGCAGCAGCACCGCCGTCGCGATGCACCAGAAGGCACCGGATACCCCCCACCAGCCCCAGACCGCCCACGCTTGGTCCAGCGAATTGGTGAGCGCGTTCCAGAACTGGGCCGCCGGGGGGTGGAACGCGACTTTCACTGCCGGTGCCGGTTGCTCGCCGCGCCAGGTGAGGACCGTTCCACCCTCTCCGAACTCGGGAGGCGGACTCGCCGAGAGCGCCCCCGGGCCGCCGAGTCGCAGGTACACCTCTTCCCATCGAGCCCCCGCGATGTTCGGGGACGGTCGCAGGCCGACGAGCCATTCACCGCCATTCGGCTCCAGGACCCACGGGCCGGCTTGGTACGTCACCAGTGCGGTGATCCACGTAACGGCCTCGTAGTGCACCGTCACGTGCTGCTCGGAGGCTGTCACGACGAGCGGCTTCAGGCGCCAGGCGTCGTAATCGAGAGCTGTAGGGTTGTCCTCGGTGGGGGTGATTCCCACCAGACACCGCAGCGCGAAGCGGTGGCCCGGTGAGTGGGGATCGAGGAGTAGGTCGGAGGCGTGCTCCCAGTCGGCCGGAACGGTGAGGTCCATGGTGCTGCGGAGCGTGCTCTGCATCTGGCCGCGGTGCCTGAATTCCGCACCGGCTTTGATCGCCGCGCCCTTCAGCTGGTCGGGGCGGCAGGATTTCACGCGTGCGGGCGGATCGGCGAGGGCCGGTAGCGCGGCCGCGACGGAGGCAGACAGGGAAAAGAGGAGGACGTGCAGCAGGATCAGCGCGGAGCGCCTTAGCTGGGTCACCCCGTCAGGATCTTCCCCGCCGGGGCCGGGTGGCGCCCCCCGACGCGGCACTGGGGAGGCGGGTCCACTCCGGCAGCCGAGGACGGTTCACCCGGCGGGGCGATGCCTCGGTTCGGCGGGCGGCGCCGAACCGGCAGGCCCCCTGCCGCGGGCCGGACGGCCGGTTCGGCAGGGGACTGCTGGGGTCAGCGGGATTCGGGGCCGGCCAGGTGGCGGGCGATGACCACGCGCTGGATCTGGTTCGTGCCCTCGACGATCTGGAGGACCTTCGCCTCGCGCATCAGGCGCTCCGCCGGGAAGTCGGCGGTGTAGCCGTAGCCGCCGAGGATCTGGACGGCGTCGGTGGTGACGGCCATGGCGGCGTCGGTGCAGAACAGCTTGGCCATGGCGGCCTGCCGGGAGAACGGCTTGCCCGCGTCGCGCAGCCGCGCCGCGGCCAGGTACAGGGAGCGGCCCGCCTCGATCTTGGTCGCCATGTCGGCGAGCATGAAGCGGAGGCCCTGGAAGTCGGCGATGGGGCGGTTGAACTGCTTGCGGCCGAGCGCGTACGCGAGGGACTCGTCGAGGGCGGCCTGGGCGACGCCTATGGCGCAGGCGGCGATGCCGAGGCGGCCGGCGTCGAGGGCGGCGAGGGCGATGGTGAAGCCCTGGCCCTCCTCGCCGATGCGACGGGCGTCGGGGACGCGGACGCCGTCGAAGTGGAGCTGGGCGGTGGGCGAGCCCTTCATGCCCATCTTCTTCTCGGGGGCGGCCGCGGAGAGGCCTTCGGCGTCGCCGGGGACGAGGAAGGCGGTGATGCCCTTGGGGCCCTCGCCGCCGGTGCGGGCGAGGACGGTGTAGAAGTCGGCGATGCCGCCGTGGGTGATCCACGCCTTGGTGCCGTTGATGACCCAGTCGTCGCCGTCGCGGACGGCCTTGGTGCCCAGGGAGGCGGCGTCGGAGCCGGAGGAGGGCTCGGAGAGGCAGTACGCGCCGAGCAGGCCGCCGCCGAGCATGGCGGGCAGGTGCGCGGCCTTCTGCTCCTTGGTGCCGTAGCCGGCGAGGCCGTGGCAGGCGAGGGAGTGCACGCTGACGCCGAGGCCGACGGTCAGGCGGGCCGCGGCCAGCTCCTCCAGGACCTGGAGGTAGACCTCGTAGGGCTGGTCGCCGCCGCCGAACTCGCCGTCGTAGGGCAGGCCCAGCAGGCCGGACTCGGAGAGCAGGGAGAAGACGTCGCGCGGGAAGTGCCCTGCCTCCTCCTGCTCGGCGGCCTGCGGGCGGATCTCCCGCTGGGCGATCTCTCGTACGAGCGCGAGGAGGTCCCGGGACTCCTCGGTGGGCAGCTGACGGTCCACCGGCTGCGGGGCGCGGTCGTTCATGGCGGCGCTCTCCTCCCTCGTCGGGCACGGCGGCGACGCGTGAGGTGTGGGACGCGCCGCCGGGTATCGGTGCTCTCACAGCCGATGGTGCCCTCCGGATCACGGAATGGGCAGCTCAGCGGCTGCGGCGGTGTGAGTATGCCCGATCGGGGGCGTCCCGTCACCGGGGCAAGATCATCACGATTTCCGAACGGCTGCCCGAGGGGAGCGGCAGCCGGGGACACTCCGGGACGAACCCCTCGGGAGCCGGAGCGGCGGGGCGGGCCGGGGGTCTCAGATGAGGCCGAGCTGGGTGACGAACATCGCGACGACCACCACGAGGGTCCAGCCGAGGACGTGCTCCAGCCAGGAGGAGTCGTCCTTGGGCCCGCCGGTGCGGGTGAGGTTCCGGGCGGGGGCGTGGGGGGCGGCGCTGTGTGCGGTCATGCCGTCCAATGTGCCAGCGTTTGCGGCTTTCGCGGTAGGGCGGAGCGACAGGGGTGGCGCGTATCACGCCGCAGGGCCGCGGTCGGCGCCCGGCGGCACGCCGCCCCCGCCGGCCGGTGCGGGCCGACGGGGGCGGCGGCGGGCGGCGCGGCCGGTCGGGCGCCGGTCAGCGGCCCCGGGCGCGCGGTGCGCGTTCGCGGCCCGCCATGGCGCTCATGGCGAGGGCGAGGAGCAGGGCGACGCAGCCGGTGATGACGTTGCTGACCACGCTGCGGGTGGTGTCGTTCTCGCCGGCGATGACCCACGGGGCCACGATCGTCCAGGCGCCGATCGCGACCGCCGTCCACGCCATGGCATGGGTGCGCTCGTACGCCGATCCGAGTCCGCTCATGCACAGGCAGTACGCCAGGCCGGCGATCAGGTTGTTCACCGCGAGGGCGGTGAGCACGCTGAATCCGGCTATCCACGGCGAGGCCGCCAGGTAGAGGCCGGTGATGAGGGCCAGCGCCTCGACGGCCTGGGCGGCCGGGGTGCTGGTGACCCGCTCGAACCGGGAGCGCATCTCGGCGAGGTCGGGATGGTGTTCGATGCTGTGGGTGGTCATGGTGGGCCGCCTCCTGTAGAAGACTTATGCGCCCTTTATTCCCTCATGGTGCGCTTGTCCTTTCTCCAGGTCAACGGCCGCTTTCCCACCGCGGGTCACAACCCGGTCACAGCACCCCGACCTCGCGCAGGGCCGCGACCTGCGCCGGGGTCGGGCCGGTCGGCGCGAACAGGTAGCAGACGCCGCCGGGCGCGGAGACGGCCTTGCCGGCCGCGTTGTACCGCTGGGTCCGCAGCCATGCGTTCTCCCATTCCCGGCGGCGGTACACCCTGCGGACCGAGGGGTTGTCCGGGGAGTGCGGGTCGTTGGCGACGACGTCCCCGGACGCGGTCAGGCCGACGATCGTCATCAGGTGCCCGGCCGTGCCGTAGCCGGCGCCGGTCAGCTCGTCCGCGCGGAAGGACTGCGACGTGATCACCGGGATGCCCGCGCGGAGCAGCGTCTCCAGGTCGCCGAGCGAGGACAGGCGGGTGACCACCGCCGCGATCCCGCCGTACGAGGCGGCGTACGCGGCGTTGAAGGGCCAGTTGCCGCAGCCCTTGTAGGCGTGGTCGTAGGTGGAGCGGGCCGCGTGGCAGACCTGCGGGTCGCTGTACGACGGGTCGACCCAGGCGAGGTCCGCGGGGGCGGGCCGCTTGCCCCAGAACTCCACGACCATCTGCGAGGAGGTCGGGCTGCACCACGCCTCGCCGCCGTTGTCGTACTCCGGATAGCGGCCGGTGTGGACCTCCTGCGAGTAGCGCGGGACGGCCAGCTCCACCGCCTCCCCCGACGGGGCCGACGCCGGCACGGTGAAGCGGTCGGGCACGTCGGAGGCCATCGCCCCGGCGAGCACGACGCTCGGGCCGCGCCCCGAGCCGGGCTTGCGGTACAGGGTCAGGCGCAGCTGCCAGGCCGTGATGCGCAGGCCCGCGGCGCGCGCCGGCGCGTCGACGGCGAGGGTGTCGGTCCACACCGTGGACCGGCCGTCGGTCTGCCCGTCCACGGAGGTGCGGCGGATGTCTTCGTCCCGGGAGGCCCAGCGGCCCATCACGTACCAGGGGCTGGTGCCGCCGTCCCCGTACGTGGCGCGCAGCTCGATCCGGATCCAGGTGCCGGCCGGGGTGTGGGCGTTCCAGGAGGCGACGACCTCGGTCGCCGGGACGGCGGTGCGGTGGACGGGCGAGGTCCAGACGGCGTGGTCCCAGGAGGCCGTGCGGCCGGTGTGCGGGTCCGCGTACTCGGTGCGGCCGGCCGGGACGTCGAAGGCCAGGCCCGCGCGGGGGGCGGGCAGGGCCGTGGTGCCCCGGTGGGTGCCTGCGCGCCAGTGGCCGCGGGAGAACCAGAACCGGTTGTCGACGTTCCGGCCGGCCGCCGCCGCCGCGGCCGCGGGGGCGCCGCCGGCGCCGGCGCCGGGTGCTCCGGCGGGGCCCGCAGGACCCTCCGGCTGCGGGGCCGCGGCCGCGGCCTGCGCCCTGCCGACGGGCACGGTCGCCGCGGCGGCCGCCGCGAGGGCGACGGCCAGCAGGGCCCTGCGTGGTGTGGGTGCGGTCATCGCGGACTCCCCCTGGGTTCGGTA
The DNA here is from genome assembly GCF_003949955.1 of Streptomyces sp. WAC05292. Classification (NCBI taxonomy): domain Bacteria; kingdom Bacillati; phylum Actinomycetota; class Actinomycetes; order Kitasatosporales; family Streptomycetaceae; genus Streptomyces; species Streptomyces sp. WAC05292. The sequence continues at coordinate 7,217 of NZ_RPSE01000124.1, read as the reverse complement.
CGGCGGAAACGGTCCTCCACCCTTGCAGTTCCCCGCTGCCGGACGTCGATGCCGGGCGCCGTGTCGGGGAGGAAGACCCGGCCGCCGGGCCCGGCCGTAGGCTGGCCGGGTGGAGTCACAGCAGCCCCTCGCGCCGCTCGCCCGGGAGATCCGGGCGCTGCCGCCCTCCCTCGGACCGGTCCGCCTGATCGGCATCGACGGGCATGCCGGCTCCGGCAAGAGCACGTTCGCCGGGCGGCTCGCCGAGGCGCTGGGGGGCCCGCCGGTGCTCCACCTGGACGACGTCGCCACGCACCGGGAGCCCTTCGCCTGGCCCGACCGGCTGCGCGCCCAGGTGCTGGAGCCGCTCGCCGCGGGCCGGCCCGCCCGCTGGACCCCGTACGACTGGGCGGAGCGCCGGTTCGGCCCCGAGCGGGTGCTGGAGCCGGTCCCCGTGCTGCTGGTGGAGGGGGTGGGCGCGGGCAGGCGCGCGCTGCGGCCGCATCTGGCGCGGCTGCTGTGGATGGAGACCCCGCGCGCCGAGTCGTGGGGGCGCGGGCGCGCCCGGGACGGGAGCGGGCTCTCCGACTTCTGGGACGGGTGGGAGCGCGCGGAGCTCGCGCACTTCTCGGATGACCCTTCGCGCCCCTTCGCGGACATCCTGGTACGCCAGAGTGGTACGGGATACGAGTGGTCTTCCGGGACGGGTGCGACCGCTGGAGGGACCGGTTCCGTCACCGAAGGTGACGGATTCCCCCAGGCCTGAGCGCCCCGCGAAAACGGCCCGCGGGGCCCTCCCCCGACCCGCTTGACCTGGCCCCCGGAGCGGCCTTACGTTCTGAATGCGCGGTCTTTCCAGGCCGCAGCGGACGCGAAGCCCCCGATTGTTCCCCCGTGATCGGGGGCTTCGTTCTGCCCCGGGCACCCCTCCGGTCCCGGCCGCGGCCCCGTACCACCGCGAAAACCTCACCCTGAGTCACCCCGTCCGGTGCACGCCCCCCGGCGGGCCGTCGTCGCGGCACCCTACGGAAGGTGCGTCGCCGCAGGTACGATGCAGCCCTGATTTCATCGGCGCAGCGGACAACCGGCTTGTGCAGTGCGGGGGTTGCTGGGCACCACGGGGGCAGGCTTGTGGGGGATGTGATGGATTTCGGCATGCCGGGCAGCGCGCACGCCCCGGCCGAACTCGCCTGGCTGCGCGGGGTCGACGCCTGCACCATGGGCGCCTATCCGCAGGCCGAGGAGGAGTTCCGCACGGCCGTCCGGCTCGACCCCGCGATGGCCGACGCCTGGCTGGGCCTGCACGCGCTGCGCGTGGACACCACGAACGCGTTATTGCGCATGTACACCCACCGCGAGCGCTTCGGCGAGCAGCGGGCCCGGCACCGGCGGACCCTCAACTCCTGGTACTGGCTCGGCTGGTGGGTGCAGCCCGTGCTGGAGAGCCGCCGGGACCTGCTGCTGGCCCACGCCTCGCACTGGCTGGACGGCCGGCACGTGCCGGAGCTCGACCAGGCGCTGGCGGCCCTCCCGCCCGTGGACGCCGATCCGCAGGTGCGGTTCCTGCACGCCTGCCGCGCGTACCTGGTCAAGGACTGGGAGCAGCTCGTCCGGCACACCGAGCCGCTCGTCGACGATCCGCTCCTCGGGATCGAGGCGGGCCTGTTCGGCGGTATGGCCCGGGTCCGGCTGGAGATGTACGGGCAGGCCGAGCCGATGCTGGCCGCGGCGCTGATGCGCTGCCGCAGCGAGCAGCCGCAGCGCAAGGAGCTGCGGTACTGGCTGGCGCGGGCGCACGAGGGGACCGGCCGCAGCGCGGCGGCGCTGCCCCTGTACCGGGCGGTGCACCGCGTCGACCCGGCGTTCATGGACACCGCGGCGCGGCTGACGGCGATCGAGGACAGCGAGGACTACGACGGGTACGCCGGTTACGCGGGCGCGGGATGCGAGGCGTACGGCGGGCTCGGGGCCGCCCCGGGCGGCGGCGACTACGCGGCGGTCGTCCTCGGCGGCGGCCCCGCCCAGGACGTCGGGCTCGTCGCGGACGGCCCGGCCGATCCCCTGGACCCGCTGTCGGCAGCGGACCCGCCGGAACCGCGCTACGGGGGCCCCGTACCGGGGCGGCCGCCGGGCGTACGGCGCAAGTCCGTCCTGCCGGCGCAGGGACCCGCGGGCGGCCCGCCGCCCGGGCCGGCCGATCCGGAGCTGCTCGCGCAAGCCCTCGCCGAGCTGGAGCGCATGGTCGGCCTGGAGCCCGTGAAACGGCAGGTCAAAGCCCTTTCGGCGCAACTGCACATGGCCCGGCTGCGGGCCGGCCAGGGGCTTCCCGTCCAGCCCCCGAAACGGCACTTCGTCTTCTCCGGGCCCTCCGGGACGGGCAAGACGACCGTGGCGCGGATCCTCGGCCGGGTGTTCTACGCGCTGGGCCTGCTCGGCGGCGACCACCTCGTCGAGGCCCAACGGGCCGACCTCGTGGGCGAGTTCCTCGGACAGACCGCGGTCAAGGCCAACGAGCTGATCGATTCCGCGATCGGCGGGGTGCTCTTCGTGGACGAGGCGTACAGCCTGTCCAACTCCGGCTACAGCAAGGGCGACGCGTACGGCGACGAGGCACTGCAGGTGCTGCTGAAGCGGGCGGAGGACAACCGGGACCACCTCGTGGTGATCCTCGCCGGCTACCCGGCCGGGATGGACCGGCTGCTGTCCGCGAATCCGGGGCTGTCGTCGCGGTTCACGACGCGGGTGGACTTCCCGAGCTACCGGCCGGCCGAACTGACGGCGATCGGCGGGGTCCTCGCCGAGGCGAACGGCGACTGCTGGGACGGTGAGGCGCTGGAGGAGCTGCGCAGCATCAGCGGGCACGTCGTGGAGCAGGGCTGGATCGACGAGCTCGGGAACGGGCGGTTCCTGCGCACCCTGTACGAGAAGAGCTGCGCATACCGGGACCTGCGGCTGGCGGGCTTCGCCGGGGAGCCGTCCCGGGAGGACCTGGCGACGCTGCGGCTGCCGGACCTGATGCAGGCGTACGGGGAGGTCCTCTCGGGCCGCGGCCCGCACCAGGACCCCCCGCCGCTCTGACCGCGGACCGCCCGGACGCGGCGCCGCCCCGGGACCGCGGCGGTCCCGGGGCGGCCGGCCGTCAGGGGGTGAGGGCCGCCGCGGGGGCCCGGCGGCGGGACGGGATGCGGTGGGCGGGGTCGCGGACCTCGCCGACCAGCATCTCCAGGACGTCCTCCAGGGCCACCAGCCCCAGCACCCGCCCCGCGGGATCCGCGACCTGCGCCAGGTGGGTGGCGTCGCGCCGCATGACGCTCAGCGCGTCGTCCAGCGGGAGCGTCGAGGACAGGATCGGCATCCGGCGCCAGACCCGCTGCGGCACGGCCCGCTGCCGGTCCTCCAGGTCGAGGACGTCCTTCACGTGGACGTAGCCCATGAAGGCGCCGCCCTCGGAGCGGACGGGGAAGCGGGAGTACCCGGTGCGCACGGTGAGGCGTTCGATCTGCCGGGGCGTGGCCCCGGGCCCGACCGTGACGAGCCGCTCGCGGGCGAGCAGGACGTCGGTCACCGGGCGGCTGCCCAGTTCGAGGGCGTCCTCCAGGCGCTCCTGCTCCCGCGGCTCCAGGAGCCCGGCCTGCCGGGAGTCCTCGACGAGCCGGCCGAGCTGGGCGCTGGTGTAGACGGCTTCGACCTCGTCCTTCGGCTCGACCTTGAACAGGCGGAGCACGACGGCGGCGCAGGCCCCGAGGGCGGTCGTGATCGGCCCGCACAGGCGGGCGAAGGCGACCAGGCCGGGGCTGAACCACAGGGCCGTCTTCTCCGGCGCGGCCATCGCGAGGTTCTTCGGGACCATCTCGCCGATGACGAGGTGCAGGAAGACCACGGCGGCGAGGGCGACGGCGTACCCGAGCGGGTGGACGAGGCCCTGCGGAATGCGGACGGCCTGGAAGACCGGCTCCAGGAGCCGGGCGACGGTCGGCTCGGCGACCGCTCCGAGGGTGAGCGAGCAGAGGGTGATGCCGAACTGGGCGGCGGCCATCATGCGGGGCAGGTTCTCCAGGCCGTGGAGGACCTGTCGGGCCCGCTTGGATTCCGCGGCGAGCGGTTCGATCTGGCTGCGGCGGACGGAGACGAGCGCGAACTCGGCGCCGACGAAGAACCCGTTCGCCAGGACCAGGAGCAGCGCGAAGAGGAGTTGGAGGACGTTCACCGGCCCGCCGCCTCCAGCTCGGCGGCGGCCGGGACGGCCGCGGCCGCCGGGATGCCCGGGGCCTCCGGGGCGTCACCGCCGACCGGTCCGGGAGCGGCCCGCACCAGGCGGACCCGTTCGGCCCGGTAGCGGGCCACCTGCCGGACGGACAGCTTCCAGCCGGGGAGTTCGGCGTGGTCGCCGGGGGCGGGGATGCGGCCGAGGAGGTCGGCCACGAGTCCGGCGACGGTCTCGTACGGGCCGTCGGGCACGTCGAGGCCTATGCGGCGCAGGGTCTGCACGCGGCAGCTGCCGTCGGCCTCCCAGGCCTGCCGGCCGTCCTCGGCGGGGAGGGCGGCCAGTTCGGGGATCTCGTCCTCGGCGAGGTCGTGCTCGTCGCGGACCTCGCCCACGAGCTCCTCCACGATGTCCTCCAGGGTGACGACGCCGGCCGTGCCGCCGTACTCGTCGACGACGACGGCCATGGGCTGCTCGCTGCGCAGCCGCTCCAGCAGCGGCTGCACCGGCAGGGAGCCGGGGACGAGCAGCGGGGCGACGCAGATCAGGCCGACGGCGGTGCGGGCGCGCTCGGCTTCGGGCACGGCGAGGGCGTCCTTGAGGTGGACGACGCCGGTGACCTCGTCGATCCGCTCGCGGTAGACGGGGAAGCGGGACAGGCCGGTGGCGCGGGTCAGGTTGAGGACGTCCGCGGCCGTGGCCGTGTACTGGAGGGCGCTGACCCTGACCCGGGGGGTCATGACGTGCTGCGCGGTGAGCTCGCCCAGGGAGAGGGTCCGTACGAAGAGGTCGGCGGTGTCCTGTTCGAGGGCGCCGGCCTGCGCCGAATGGCGGACGAGGGAGACCAGCTCGCCCGGGGTGCGGGCGGAGGCGATCTCCTCGGCCGGTTCGACGCCGAAGGCCCGTACGAGGCGGTTGGCGACGGCGTTCAGTCCGGCGATGACCGGCCGGAACGCGGCGGAGAAGAGGGTCTGCGGGCCGGCGACGAAGCGGGCCACCTGGAGCGGCCGGGAGACCGCCCAGTTCTTCGGGACGAGCTCGCCGACGACCATCTGGACGGCGGAGGCGAGGAGCATGCCGATGAAGACGGCGATGCCGGAGACGGCTCCGGCGGGCAGGCCGGTGGCGGTCAGCGGGCCCGCCAGCAGGGCGGCGAGGGCCGGTTCGGCGAGCATGCCGACGACGAGCGAGGTGATGGTGATGCCGAGCTGGGTGCCGGAGAGCTGGAAGGACAGCTCCCGCAGGGCGCGGACCACCGTGCGGGCACGGCGGTCGCCTTCGGCCGCGGCCTTCTCGGCCTCGGGGCGTTCGACGGTGACGAGGCCGAATTCGGCCGCCACGAAGAAGCCGTTGGCGAGGATCAGGGCGAAGGCCGCCAGGAGCAGGACGAGCGGGATGGTCATGCCGCCGCCTCCGGGGGAAGGGCGGCGCGGGTACTACAGGACGATCCGTCCATTGCTGGAGGGAGTCACTCCTCTGGTCGCAGGTGCCCGCGGGCCCGGGGGTCCCGGGGCCGGCGGGAGGGCGCAGGGCTGTGCCCGGCACCAGGGTAGTCATTGGGATCGCCGCCGCAATGGGACGCAGCGGCCGGAGTGTGCGCGGCGCCGGTCCGGCTCAGTGGTGGTGGTCGCCGGTGCCCCGGGTCTCGGCGAGGGCGCGCAGGGCGCGGGCGTCGGCGATCGCCTGCTGCTTGGCGATTCCGGGCTGGATGCCGAGGGCGGGCAGGCTGGTGCCGTCGCTCAGGTCGAGGAAGACCCACGCGTCGCCGGGGCGCAGGTTGACCCGGAGGATCTCGGCCCATTCCAGGCGGCGCTTGGTGGTGAGGTTCACGACGGTGACCCCGGACTCGTCGGCGACGACCTTGGGCCGGCTGAGCAGGACGAGGACGGAACCGAAGAGGGCCGCGGTGAAGATGAAGCTGATCCGCTCCCCCGGGCCGAGGTTGTCCAGCATCAGCCCGATCGCGCTGATCGTCACGAACATGGCGAGTCCGACGCTCAGCAGGACGACCCGGGTGCGGGTCGGCCGGAACGTGACCGGCAGGGCGGGGAGGTCGGGCTGGGCGGCGGACTCGGCCATGGTGCGGAAGGTGCCTTCTTCAGGGGGCGTGCGGGTCGGGCGACGGCGTACGCGCGGCGGTCACAGGCGGCAGGCGTGGATCGAGGTGGTGAGGATGGCGCGGGCGCCGAGCTCGTACAGGTCGTCCATGATCCGCTGTGCCTCCCTGGCGGGGACCATGGCGCGGACGGCGACCCAGCCCTCGTTGTGCAGCGGGGAGACCGTGGGGGACTCCAGGCCGGGGGTGAGGGCGACGGCCCGCTCCAGGTGCTCGGCGCGGCAGTCGTAGTCCATCATCACGTAGCTGCGGGCGACCAGGACGCCCTGGAGGCGCCGCAGGAACTGCTGCACCTGCGGGTTGTCGGTCTCGGCGCCGCTGCGGCGGATGACGACGGCCTCGGAGGTCATGATCGGCTCGCCGATCACCTCCAGGCCGGCGTTGCGCAGGCTGGTGCCGGTCTCGACGACGTCCGCGATGATCTCGGCGACGCCGAGCTGGATCGCGGTCTCGACGGCGCCGTCGAGGTGGACGACGGAGGCGTCGATGCCGTGGTCGGCGAGGTGCTTGGCGACGATGCCCTCGTAGGAGGTGGCGATCGTCATCCCGTGGAAGTCCTCGGGGCCCTTGGCCGTGCCGGGGCGGGTGGCGTAGCGGAAGGTGGACCGGCCGAACCCCAGCGGCAGGATCTCCTCGGCGTTGGCACCGGAGTCGAGGAGCAGGTCGCGGCCGGTGATGCCGATGTCGAGGCGGCCGGAGGCGACGTAGATCGCGATGTCCTTGGGGCGGAGGTAGAAGAACTCCACCTCGTTGTCGGCGTCGACGACGACGAGTTCCTTGGACTCCTTGCGCTGGCGGTAGCCGGCCTCATGGAGCATCGCCGACGCCGCTCCGGAGAGTGAGCCCTTGTTGGGGACGGCGATGCGCAGCATGGGAGCTTCCTTCTCTGCGGGTTGCGGGGTGCGGGGTGGTCGGGGT
>NZ_RPSE01000123.1:0-15167 GCF_003949955.1 Streptomyces sp. WAC05292 | reverse complement strand
CGCTTCGGCCGCCCGCCCCGTCCCCTCAGGGCGGTCCGCGCCTGCCGCGCACCCGGCGGGGGCCCAGAGCCTCCCGGACCGCACGGCAAGAGCCCCCGGTGGGGTTCCGGGGGCTCTGCGCGGGCGGGGTGGCGGTGCCGCGGTTATGCGAGGCCGGGGCCGCGGACCGGGATGTGGGTGAACGTCGGCTCCGGGGCCGGGTTCTGGAAGAAGTCGTTCCCCTTGTCGTCCACCACGATGAACGCCGGGAAGTCCTCCACCTCGATCTTCCAGACCGCCTCCATGCCGAGCTCCTCGTACTCCAGGACCTCGACCTTCTTGATGCAGTCCTGCGCCAGGCGGGCCGCCGGGCCGCCGATCGAGCCCAGGTAGAAGCCGCCGTGCGTGCCGCACGCGTCCGTGACCTGCTGCGAGCGGTTGCCCTTGGCCAGCATGACCTTCGAGCCGCCCGCCGCCTGGAACTGCTCGACGTACGAGTCCATGCGCCCCGCCGTCGTCGGGCCGAACGAGCCCGAGGCGTAGCCCTCGGGGGTCTTCGCCGGGCCGGCGTAGTAGACCGGGTGGTCCTTGAGGTACTGCGGCATGTCCTCGCCCGCGTCCAGCCGCTCCTTGATCTTGGCGTGCGCGATGTCGCGCGCCACGACCAGCGGGCCGGTCAGCGACAGCCGGGTCTTGACCGGGTGCTTCGTCAGCGTCGCGAGGATGTCCTCCATCGGCTGGTTCAGGTCGATGGAGACGACGTCGGACGCGGAGTCCAGGTGCGCGTCGGTGGTGTCCGGCAGGAAGCGCGCCGGGTCCCGCTCCAGCTGCTCCAGGAAGACGCCCTCGGCGGTGATCTTCGCGACGGCCTGGCGGTCCGCGGAGCAGGACACGGCGATGGCGACGGGGCAGGACGCGCCGTGCCGCGGCAGGCGGACCACGCGGACGTCGTGGCAGAAGTACTTGCCGCCGAACTGGGCGCCGATGCCGAGCTTCTGCGTCAGCTCGAAGACCTTCTCCTCCAGCTCCAGGTCGCGGAAGCCGTGGCCGAGGGCGGAGCCCTCGGTGGGGAGCTCGTCCAGGTAGTGCGCGGAGGCGTACTTGGCGGTCTTCAGCGCGTGCTCGGCGGAGGTGCCGCCGACGACGATCGCCAGGTGGTACGGCGGGCACGCCGCGGTGCCCAGCGAGCGGATCTTCTCCTCCAGGAACTTCATCATGGAGGCCTCGTTCAGGACGGCCTTGGTCTCCTGGTAGAGGAACGACTTGTTCGCCGAGCCGCCGCCCTTGGCCATGAAGAGGAACTTGTACGCGCCGCCGTCCGTCGCGTACAGCTCGATCTGCGCCGGCAGGTTCGAGCCGGTGTTCTTCTCGTCCCACATCGTCAGCGGGGCCATCTGCGAGTAGCGCAGGTTCAGCCGCGTGTACGCGTCGTAGATGCCGCGGGAGAGGGCCTCCTCGTCGCCGCCCGAGGTCAGGACGTTCTGGCCGCGCTTGCCCATGACGATCGCCGTGCCGGTGTCCTGGCACATCGGCAGCACTCCGGCGGCCGCGATGTTGGCGTTCTTCAGCAGGTCGAGGGCGACGAACTTGTCGTTCGAGGAGGCCTCGGGGTCGTCGATGATGCGGCGCAGCTGCGCGAGGTGGGCCGGGCGCAGGAAGTGCTGGATGTCGTGGATGGCCTCTTCGGCGAGCTTGCGCAGCGCCTCGGGCTCGACCTTGAGGAACGTACGGCCGTCGGCCTCGAAGGTCGAGACGCCCTCGGAGGTCACCAGCCTGTACGGCGTGGTGTCCTCGCCCAGGGGCAGCAGGTCGGTGTACGCAAACTCTGGCATGACGGCAGTCATCCTCACTCGGCGGGAGCGCTGGCGACCGGATTGGCAGCGCGCAACCAGCGTAGGACCTCTCCGCGGGCGCATGTCTGTGAGGTAAGGCTCACTCGGAACTATCGCGATCTATCGTGTCTCGCTAGAGTGCTGACATGGACCTGGAAAAGCACCCCGCCGCGCCCGCCGCGCCCGCGCCCGCGCCCGCGGCCCCGGGAGGCCTGCGCGCCTCCGACGCCGACCGGGACCGGATCGCGCGGATCCTGGCCGACGCCGTCGCCGAGGGCCGGCTCACGCAGGAGGAGCACTCCGAGCGACTCGACTCGCTGTACGCCCGCAAGACCGTGGCCGAGCTGGACCTCCTGGTCCGGGACCTGCCGGCCCCGGCATCCGCCGCCGGGTCGGCGCCCGCCGGGGCCGCGTACGCCCCCGCGTACGCCGGCACGGGATCCGGCGCGCGCCCCGGTCCCGCCGAGACGGTCGTCGCGGTGTGCAGCAGCAGCGCCCGCAAGGGCCGCTGGCGCCCGCCGGCGCACACCCGGGCCGTGTCCGTGATGGGCGACATCAGCATCGACCTCACCGAGGCCGTCTTCGAGCAGCAGGTCACCGAGATCGAGGTGGCCTGCGTCCTCGGCAACGTCGAGGTCCTGGTCCCGGAGAACGTCACCCTCCGCGGCCACGGCAGCGGCGTCCTCGGCAACTTCGAGGTCAGCGGCAACAGCGCGGGCGGCATCGACCCGAACGCCCCCGTCGTGATCATCCGCGGCTTCGCCCTGCTCGGGAACATCGAGGCCCGCCCGAAGGCCGGCGCCCGCCTCGTCGACCTCGCCCACAAGCTCCGGGGGCACCTCCGGTAGCCGCCGGACGCGGGTGCCGCAGCCGTCCCGCGGTCGCATTTCGGTCTACTTCCGCCGGAGTCCCGGCCGCGCCGCACGCAGTGCATAGGGGCGCGCACAGCGGGTAGGGACAGGTGCATCGTCTCTCGCTTGCGTATCCGTCGTCAGGAGTAGACCGTGCAGCATCCGCCGCATCAGTCCCTGCAGGTAGCCGCCGTACAGAGCCTTCAGGCGCGTCCGACAGCCGTGCCGAGGCCGCGGGTGCCGGCGCGGCAGGAAGAGGACGGCCCCTGGCACGCGGAGGCGGTGTGCCGCCGGGACGAAGCGGGACTGTTCTTTGCCCCCTCCAAGGAGCCCACCGCGGCCAGGCTCTCCCGCGAAGAGGCCGCCAAGCGGGTGTGCGCGCGCTGCCCGGTGATGGTCGCCTGCCGTGAGCACGCCCTGCTGCAGCCCGAGCCGTACGGCGTCTGGGGCGGACTCACCGCCGCCGAGCGCCGCGTCGTGCTCGCCCGCAGGCGCCGCCGCGGGGCCGAACTCCGCCAGACCCCGGGCGCGGGGACGATAGCCGCCGCGGGCTGAGCCCGTCACACGGCACGCGAGAGGGGCGGTCCCGCCGCACACGGGAACCGCCCCTCTCGCTGTGCCGGCGCAGCCGCCGGCCCGGGTGCGCTCGTACGGGCGCTCCGCCGCTACTGCGCCCGGTCGAAGTCGATCGCGCTGTACGCGCGCAGCTTCGACAGGCGGTGCGTGGAGTCGATCTTGCGGATCGTGCCCGACTTCGAGCGCATGACCAGGGAGGACGTCGTCGCGGTCTCCGAGCGGTAGTGCACGCCGCGCAGCAGCTCGCCGTCCGTGATGCCGGTGGCGACGAAGAAGACGTTCTCGCCGGACACCAGGTCGTTCGTGGTCAGGACGCGGTCCAGGTCGTGGCCCGCGTCGATGGCCTTCTGCCGCTCCGCCTCGTCCTTGGGCCACAGCTTGCCCTGGATGACACCGCCCAGGCACTTGATGGCGCAGGCCGAGATGATGCCCTCCGGGGTGCCGCCGATGCCCATCAGGAGGTCGACGCCGGTACCCTCGCGGACCGCCATGACCGAGCCGGCGACATCGCCGTCGGAGATGAACTTGATGCGCGCGCCCGTCTCGCGGATCTCCCGGACGATGCCCTCGTGGCGGGGGCGGTCCAGGATGACGACGGTGACGTCCTCGACGGCCATGTTCTTGGCCTTCGCGACGCGCCGGATGTTCACCGACACCGGGGCGTTGATGTCGACGAAGTCGGCCGCCTCCGGGCCCGTGACCAGCTTCTCCATGTAGAACACCGCGGACGGGTCGAACATGGTGCCGCGGTCCGCGGCCGCCAGCACGGCGATCGCGTTCGGCATGCCCTTGGCGTTCAGGGTGGTGCCGTCGATCGGGTCGACGGCGATGTCCACCTCGGCGCCGGAGCCGTCGCCGACCCGCTCGCCGTTGTAGAGCATCGGGGCTTCGTCCTTCTCGCCCTCGCCGATGACGACGACGCCGTTCATCGAGACGGTGGAGATCAGGGTCCGCATCGCGTTGACCGCCGCACCGTCGGCGCCGATCTTGTCGCCGCGTCCGACCCAGCGGCCCGCGGCCATGGCGGCGGCCTCGGTCACCCGGACGAGCTCCAGGGCGAGGTTGCGGTCGGGGGCCTCGGGGGCGACTTCGAGCTGGGGCGGCAGGTTGTGCTCGGTCATCGGAGCGCACCTTTCTGTACGACGACGGCCGGGAAGGTGAGGGTGTGGGAACTCTATCGTCACGTCGACAAACTGAGCAGACCGGGTCACGTATGAGCGCGATATCGGTCAGGCGTTTGTCCTGAGCGGACGCCTTGCGCACCTTTCGGGTACGGAGTGCGAACGGCGCCCGTACGCCCTGCGTACACCGTGCACACCCCGCGCGTACGGCGCCCCCGGCGCGCCGCGCGGCCCGCGCACCCACCCCGGCGGAGATCGCCGCCGGCGATGGGGGACGATGGGGGGCGTGGCAGGTATGAAGGGCAAGCAGACGGTCTGGGACATGGTCCGGTCGCTGGCGGTCATCGGCGTGGTCGTGGCGGGGATCTACATGTTCGTCCCGCACGACGACGAGGCCGATCCGACGCACGTCGTCGACTACCGGGTGGAGACGCTCACCGCCCGGCGGGCGGCGCCGTACCCGCTCGCGGCGCCGGTGGGCCTGCCGGAGGAGTGGCGGGCGACCTCGGTGAAGTTCGACCGGCGCGAGGCGCACCGCTGGCACCTCGGCTTCCTCGACCCGCAGAACCAGTACGTCGCCGTCGAGCAGTCCAGCGACGCCTCGGCGGGATACCTGTCCAAGGTCACCCAGAAGGCGAAGGCCACCGGGCAGACGCAGCAGGCCGGCGGCGTGGAGTGGGAGCGCTGGGAGGGCGAGAAGTACGACGCCCTGGTCCGGCAGGAGCAGGGCCACGTGACGGTGGTGACCGGAACCGCGCCGTTCGAGGACCTCGGCAGGATGGCGGCGGCGCTGGAGTTCAAGAAGGCCGACGCGGGCGGGCAGTCCGGGCAGGCTCAGCAGGCCGGATAGCGCGCCGCGCGTCCGATACGCGGAAGGCCCCGCACCCCGGGGGACCGGGGTGCGGGGCCTTCGCGTGCGTGCGGGGCGCGCGGGCGGCCGTCAGACGGTGGTGATGACCTCGTCGATGCCCAGGCGCGGGCCGCGCGGGTGCCAGGCGTCCGGGCCGGGCTTGCCGATGTTGACCACCATCAGCGGGGTGTGGTCGTCGTCCAGGAACTCCTTCTGGACGCCCGCGTAGTCCAGGCCGCCCATCGGGCCCGCGGCCAGGCCGGCGGCGCGGACGCCGACGATGAAGTACGCGGCCTGCATGGCGGCGTTCATCACCGCGGACTGCTCGCGGGCCGGGCGCTCGCTGAAGAAGACGTCCTTGGCCTGCGGGAAGTGCGGCAGCAGGGTCGGCAGCTCCTCGTGGAACTCGTTGTCCGCGGAGAGGATCGCGACGAGCGGCGCGGCGGCGGTCTTCGCCTGGTTGCCCTCGGCCATCAGGTTCACGAGGCGCTCGCGGGCCTCGGGGGAGCGCACCAGCGTGATGCGCAGCGGCGTCGAGTTGAAGGCGGTGGGGCCGTACTTGACCAGGTCGTAGATCGCCTGGACCTGCTCCTCGGTCACCGGCTCGTCGGAGAAGGTGTTGGCGGTGCGAGCCTCGCGGAACAGCAGGTCCTGGGCGGCGGGGTCAAGAACGAGGGACATGGGAAAGCCTTCTTCCATGCGGAGAGGTGCAGCGATGCACCGACTGTACGCCGAAATTAGTCGAACTTTCAACTAAATCCGGCCGCCAGTGGCTTGAATCACCGTCCGCCCGGCGGCCGCGGCGCCCCGGCCGCCCCGAGCCCCCGGCGCCGGCCAGCTCAGGCGTCCCCGCCCTCCCGGCCCTCCCCGGCCTCGTCGCGCGCGGCGATCGCCGAGTCCAGCCGGGCGCGGGCGCCCTCCAGCCAGCGCCGGCACACCGCCGCCAGTTCCTCGCCCCGCTCCCAGAGCGCGAGCGACTCCTCCAGCGAGGTGCCTCCGGCCTCCAGCCTGCGGACGACCTCGATCAGCTCGTCGCGGGCCTGCTCGTAGCCCAACGCAGTGTTCTCTGCTGCCATTCCCATTCCGCCTCGGATCTCGTCCACCCAGGTGCAACACGCACATGATTCGTCAAGTCGGCCGGGCCGCAGGCCGGTCGACACCCCCCGCCCCGCCCCGGCTCGTCAGGCCGCCGCGGTCCGCCGCCCGGCCCGTTCAGCCGCCCGCCGCGGGCCCGCTTTCGGCCACCCGGACGCGGAACTCGCCCTCCGCGACCCGCGCCCGCAGCTCCTCGCCCGCCGGGGCCTCCTCCGGCGAGCGCACCACGTGCCCGTCAGCCCGCTGGAGCACCGCGTACCCGCGCTCCAGCGTCGCCGCCGGCGACAGCGCCACCACCCGCGCCAGCGTGTGCGCCAGCTCGGAGTCGGCCCGGTCCAGCAGGTGCCGCAGCGTCCGCCGGCTCCGCCCCAGCAGCGCCTCCAGCTCGTCCTCGCGGGTCTCCACCATCCGCTGCGGGTGCACGAAGACCGGCCGCGCCAGCGCGTGCGCCAGCCCCCGCTCCTCCCGGTCGAGCAGCGCCCGTACGGCGCGCAGGCCCCGCCCGCGCAGCTGCTGCACCCGCTCCAGCTCCTCGCCGACGTCCGGCACGACCTTCTTCGCCGCGTCCGTGGGCGTCGAGGCGCGCAGGTCCGCGACCAGGTCCAGCAGCGGCGAGTCCGGCTCGTGCCCGATCGCCGAGACGACCGGCGTGCGGGCCGCGGCGACGGCCCGCACGACCTCCTCGTCGGAGAACGGCAGCAGGTCCTCCACGCTGCCGCCGCCGCGCGCCACGATGATCACGTCGACCTCGGGCAGGTCGTCGAGCTCCTTGACGGCCTGGACCACCTGCGGCACCGCGTGCACCCCCTGCACCGCGACGTTGCGCACCTCGAAGCGGACCGCCGGCCACCGCCGGCGCGCGTTCTCCAGCACGTCCCGCTCGGCCGCCGACGCCCGCCCCACCACCAGCCCGATCAGCTGCGGCAGGAACGGCAGCGGCTTCTTGCGGTCCAGCGCGAACAGCCCCTCCGAGGCCAGCGAGCGCTTGAGCCGCTCCAGGCGGGCCAGCAGCTCCCCGATCCCGACCGGCCTTATCTCCGCCGCGCGCAGCGACAGCTGCCCCCGCGGCGCGTACCACTCCGGCTTGGCCAGGACCACCACCCGCGAGCCCTCGGCCACGGCGTCCGCGACGTCGTCGAAGACCTGCCGGAAGCACGTCACGCCGATCGAGACGTCGTGCGCGGGGTCGCGCAGCGTCAGGAACACCACCCCTGCCCCCGGCCGCCGCGAGAGCTGGGTGATCTGCCCCTCCACCCACACCTGGCCCAGCCGGTCGATCCAGCCCCCGATGAGCCGGGACACCTGGCCGACGGGCAGCGGCGCCTCGGCCGACGTATTCAGACCCATGCAGGCAGGCTAGCCGCCCGCGCCGACACCGTCTGCCGTGCGCGCGCCGCGGCCCGCCCCGCGGCCCGGCCCGCGGCCCGGCCCGCCACCAGCCCCTCCGCCGCGCCCGGGCGGCGTACCGGCTGCGCGGCACCCCCGTACGATGGACCGCATGAGTGCTGCCGCCGCCCCTGCTCCCGCTTCCCGCCGCGTCCTGCTCGCCGCCCCGCGCGGCTACTGCGCCGGCGTGGACCGAGCCGTGATCGCCGTCGAGAAGGCCCTGGAGCAGTACGGGGCGCCGGTGTACGTCCGCCACGAGATCGTGCACAACAAGTACGTCGTCGAGACGCTCCGCAAGAAGGGCGCCATCTTCGTCGAGAAGACGGAGGAAGTGCCCCCGGGCAACATCGTGATGTTCTCGGCGCACGGCGTGGCCCCCGTGGTGCACGAGGAGGCGGCCCGCGGCAGGCTCGCCACGATCGACGCGACCTGCCCGCTCGTCACGAAGGTCCACAAGGAGGCCGTCCGGTACGCCAAGGACGACTTCGACATCCTCCTGATCGGCCACGAGGGGCACGAGGAGGTCATCGGCACCTCCGGCGAGGCCCCGGACCACATCACGATCGTCGACGGCCCCGACGACGTCGACAAGGTCGTCGTCCGGGACGAGTCCAAGGTCGTCTGGCTTTCGCAGACCACCCTGTCCGTCGACGAGACGATGCAGACGGTCGACGCGCTCAAGACCAAGTTCCCGCTGCTGGTCTCCCCGCCGAGCGACGACATCTGCTACGCCACCTCCAACCGGCAGGCCGCCGTCAAGGCGATGGGCGCCGACTCCGACCTGGTGATCGTCGTCGGCTCGAAGAACTCCTCCAACTCCATCCGCCTCGTCGAGGTCGCCCTCGACGCCGGCGCGCGCGCCGCCCACCTCGTCGACTACGCGAGCGAGATCGACGAGGCCTGGCTGGACGGCGTCACCACCGTCGGCCTGACCTCCGGCGCCTCCGTCCCCGAGGTCCTCGTCGAGCAGGTGCTCGAATGGCTGGCCGAGCGGGGCTTCGCGGACGTCGAGATCGTCAAGACCGCCGAGGAGTCGATCACCTTCTCGCTGCCGAAGGAGCTCCGCCGGGACCTGCGCGCCGAAGCCGCGGGCCTGGTCGCAGACCAGTAGCGGGTTCCGTACCGTAAGTCCATGCAGCTCTTCGGTGTGGACATCGGCGGTACGGGGATCAAGGGCGCGCCCGTGGACCTCGACCGCGGCGACCTGGCGCAGGAGCGCCACAAAGTTCTGACACCGCAGCCGGCGACCCCCGACGGGGTGGCCGGCTGCGTCGTCGAGGTGGTGCGCCACTTCGACTGGGACGGCCCCGTCGGGGTGACCTTCCCCGGCGTCGTCACGGGCGGCACGATCCGTACGGCCGCCAACATGGACCCGGGGTGGATCGGCGTCGAGGCGGCGGACCTGCTCTCGCGGCGGCTCGGCGGCCGGACCGTCACCGTCCTCAACGACGCCGACGCCGCCGGGGTGGCCGAGATGGCCTACGGCGCCGGCAAGGGGCGCGGCGGCACCGTCATGATGCTCACCCTCGGCACCGGCATCGGCAGCGCCCTCTTCACGGACGGCCACCTCGTCCCCAACACCGAGCTCGGACACCTGGAGCTCAAGGGGCACGACGCGGAGAAGCGCGCCTCGGTCAAGGCCAAGGAGGACCAGGACCTCAGCTGGGAGCGGTGGGCGCGCCGGCTGCAGAAGTACCTGGAGCACGTGGAGATGCTGTTCTCCCCGGACCTCTTCATCCTCGGCGGCGGCGTCAGCCGCAAGCCGGAGAAGTTCCTGCCGCTGATCGAGGGGATCCGGGCCGAGATCGTCCCGGCGGTGCTGCAGAACAACGCCGGCATCGTCGGCGCGGCGATGGCGGCGCGGACGGCGGCGCCCCGGTAGGGGCGCCGGCGGGGCGGCGGGGCGGCGGGGGCCCCGGGCGGTGGCTCCGCCGCCTGCGGCTGCGGGTCAGCCGGCCCGGCGGGGCATCCGGCGCCGCCCCGTCAGCACCGCCTTGCGGACGACCGCGATGAGCGCGGCCGCGAGCGTGCCCGCGTACAGCCAGCCTGCGTGCAGCGACAGGGCGGACACCACACCCATCACCTGCGCGCCGAAGCCGCCCGAGTCCGCGGCGATCGGCCATACCCCGGCGGCGAAGGCGATCGGCGCGGAGATCGGCGCGGTCACCAGGTCCGCGGGCCGCACCCACAGGGCCGTCGCGGACGCCACCGGCACGAACAGCAGCCCGTACACGAACAGCGAGCCGCCGAACAGCAGCCACACGATCCCGGCGGCGAGCAGCATCGACGCGCACGCGAAGAGCCCGCCGCCCAGCCCCGTCAGCCGCGGCCGCGGCAGCCGGCCGCGCCGCACCGGCAGGGGCCGCGGCCGGCCGCCGCCCTGCGCGGGCACACCGGCAGCGGCGGGCCCGCCGCGTGCGGGGCGCCGCGGCTGCTGTCGCTGCGGGTGATCCGCCGAACGCGTCCTGTATGGCTCCACCCCACCAAACTAGGCGCGGCAGGCCCCCGATGCCTGTGGGGACACGCGTACATCGACCGCCGCTCATCGGAAAGTAAACTGTCCGGTGGCCCGCGCCCGGGCCGTCGCCCCCTCCAGCTACGGGAAGTCGCCAACGTGTCGCTCACGATCGGAATCGTCGGCCTGCCGAATGTCGGCAAGTCGACCCTGTTCAACGCCCTGACCAAGAACGACGTGCTGGCGGCCAACTACCCGTTCGCCACCATCGAGCCGAACGTCGGCGTCGTCGGCGTGCCCGACCCCCGCCTCGCGGTCCTGGCCGGGATCTTCAAGTCGGAGCGCATCCTCCCGGCGACCGTCGACTTCGTCGACATCGCGGGCATCGTCCGCGGCGCGTCGGAGGGCGAGGGCCTCGGCAACAAGTTCCTGGCGAACATCCGCGAGTCGGACGCGATCTGCCAGGTGATCCGCGCCTTCAAGGACGAGAACGTCGTCCACGTCGACGGCAAGGTCTCGCCGAAGGACGACATCGAGACGATCAACACCGAGCTGATCCTCGCCGACCTCCAGTCCATCGAGAAGGCCATCCCGCGCCTGACGAAGGAGGCCCGCCTCCAGAAGGACAAGGTCGCGGTCCTCGCCGCCGTCGAGAACGCGAAGACGATCCTCGAGGCCGGCGACACGCTCTTCTCGAAGGGCATCACCAAGGGCACCGAGCAGGGCGACCTGCTGCACGAGCTGCACCTGCTGACGACGAAGCCGTTCCTGTACGTCTTCAACGTCGACGAGGACGAGCTGACGGACGACGCCTTCAAGGCGGAGCAGTCCGCGCTGGTCGCCCCGGCGGAGGCGATCTTCCTCAACGCCAAGCTGGAGGCGGACCTCGCCGAGCTGGACGACGAGGAGGCCCTGGAGCTCCTCCAGTCCGTAGGCCAGGAGGAGCCGGGCCTGGCCACCCTCGGCCGCGTCGGCTTCACCACCCTGGGCCTGCAGACCTACCTGACGGCGGGCCCGAAGGAGACCCGCGCCTGGACGATCAAGAAGGGCGCGACGGCCCCCGAGGCGGCGGGCGTGATCCACACGGACTTCCAGCGCGGCTTCATCAAGGCGGAGGTCATCTCCTTCCAGGACCTGGTCGAATGCGGCTCGGTGGCCGAGGCCCGCGCCAAGGGCAAGGCCCGCATGGAGGGCAAGGACTACGTCATGCAGGACGGCGACGTGGTGGAGTTCCGCTTCAACGTGTAGTCATTTCGCTCCTGCACGCTAGGTGATTCGTCAAGCGTGCAGGTCAGAAGGGGTCGGCTCCTCCCGGAGTCGACCCCTGCGTCGTCACCGTGCTGGATGGGTGCCGGATGTTCTGACGTCGGATCAGCCGGCGTCAGGTGTCGTAAACGGTGGAGCGATGCCCGACGTGCACGACCCACACCACGAGCTCCCCGTTGTCGATCGTGTAGCCGACGCGGTAGTCGCCGACTCGCAGTCGCCGGCGTTCCGGCTGCGACACGAGCGCGGTGGTGTTGAAGCCGAGGGGGTCGCTCTCCAGCTCGGTCAGCTTGGCCAGGATGCGCAGCGCCATGTCGCGAGGGATCTTCCGAAGCTCGGCCTACGCCTCTGGCCGGAAGACGGTTCGGTACTCACTCACCTCGCGCCAGTGTCTCCCTCATGATGTCCTCGATCGGGATGCCGGGAGCCGGGTTGGCCATACGCTCGTCGATGATCCGGTTGATCTCGCGCTCTTCCCACTCCTGGTACTTGCGCAGCACCTCAATGGAGACGACGGCGGCGACTTCCTTGCCCCGGCGCGTGATCACCGTGGGTACGTCGTCGCGTTCCGCGCGCTCCACGACCTCGGCCAGGTGTGCGCGCACGTCACGGATGGACTCTGTGGGCAGCGGCTGCTTCATGCGCTCAAGTGTGCCGAGTGTCCCATGTGTACACAACGAGAGGGGATGGCCATCGCCCTGCATGCGTGTGCCGAGTGATCGCGCCGTGCTGCATCGGTGCCGGGTCAGCCCCTCCGAACCCTCGTTCTCCGAGGTCGGAGCTCTGGGCTGGGCGTTCCGTTTCAGCAGGACGCCCTCGGTACACCTCCATGCGTGATGTCATTTATACGAGGCGATCGATATCGTTGCTGCGTCGTCAAGCTGCGGAGGGACAACTGATGGCCAGGACTGTGATCGATCTGGACGAGGAGATCGTCGAGCAGGCGATGCGGGTGTACGGCGTGAAGACCAAGGCCGCCGCAGTGCGGGCGGCCATGGAGGAGGGGGTGAAGCTGCGGCTGCGCCGGGAACTGTTCGATGCCATGGACGACGGCGAGTTCGAGGACGTATTCGCGGAGATCCGCTCGCAGACGGGGCCGCGGAATCCGGACGGCTCCCTGAAGCGCGAAGGCGGGGCCTCGGCGGCGTGAAGAGGCGCTACCTCATCGACAAGTCCGCGCTGGCCCGCCTGGGTAAGCCGGCGGTGCGGGCGCGACTGGACGCGCTGGACCGTGACGGACTCCTGGCGGTGTGCGCTCCGACCGAGTACGAGGTGCTGTACTCGGCACGCGGAAAGCCCGAGGCGCTACGGCTCCGCACGCTGCTCCGTGGGTTCGACTACCTGCCCTGCAATAACGGAGAGTTCGAGCGGGCGCTCGAAATCCAGGCCCTGGCCCTGAACGCCGGCTTTCACCGGGCGGTGTCGCTGGCCGACGTCCTCATCGCGGCAACCGCCGAGCGGCATCGAGCCACGGTCCTGCACTACGACGGCGACTTCGACATGATTGCTTCGGTGAGCGGGCTGCAAGCCGAGTGGGTCGTGGAGCCGGGCACCGCAGACTGAGTGGGAATCGCGCACCAGGTCCCGCAGGTGTCGGGCGGTGCCTTGCATTCGCGGGCCGGCTTGGCGCTGTCTCCCCAAGGGCTTCGGGGCGGTGTGGGCTCGTCGAGGTCCAGGCGGCGGCCGCGGTCGGCGGTCATGGGTTTCGGGCCGCCCGGTGTCGCGGCCGGGCGGCCCGCCGCCGGTCAGAAGCCGCGGACCTCCGCGACCGTGAAGGGCGCGGGGGCGCCGTTGTCGCCGGCCGGGCCGCCCTTGTCGAACTGGGAGCGGACCACCAGGGTGCGGCCGCGGGTGTGGGTGAGGGTTGTCGGGATCTGGAGGGACTGGTCCGTGAGTGTGCGGGTCAGGCGGGCACGGGTGCCGTCCCCGTTCGTGCGCCAGCGGGTCAGGGTGTTCGTCGTGTTGTGGACGACGCGGAGGGTGCCGTCCGCGGCGAGGTCGATGCCGTCGCCGTTGAGGAGGTTCCCGCCCTCCAGGGCGACGCGCGTGATCGCGCCGCTGCGCAGGTCGATGCGGAACAGCTCGCCCGTGATCATGTCGACCGTCAGCAGGTGGCGGCCGCGCGGGTCGGCCGTGATGCCGTTGAGGCTGAACCGGCGGTCCGGTATGGGCGTGAGCTCGGCGGTCAGGTCGTATGCCGGGTGCAGCACGCCGCCGCCCGTCGCGAGTTGGGAGCGGGTGACGCGGTAGACCACGGCCCGGATGCTGTCCGTGAGGTATGCCGTCCCGTCCGGGGTGATCGCCACGTCGTTGACGAAGTGCGGAGTGCTGCCCGGGACGTCGAAGCGGGCCAGGCGGGTTCCGGAGCGGGTGTCGTACACCGTGACGCCGGCGGTGGAGTCGGTCACCCACAGGCGGCCGCGGTCGTCGACGCGCAGGCCGTTCGCCGTGCGGCGGCCGTCCGTGCCCGCCGGCAGGAACACCTCGGCGCGGGACCGGCCGGGCAGGGTCCGGTAGACGGTGCCGTCCGCGTACGAGCCGACGTACACGGTGCCGGTGCGCGGGTCGGCAGCTATGCCCTCGGGGTAGACCCGCTCGCCGGGGAGCGTGAAGGCGGTGGAGATGCGGGCGTGCGGCGCCGCCGTGTGCGTCGCGGAGGGCCCGACCGGTGCCGCCGCCGCAGGGCCGGTGCCGGCCGTCATGGACGCGGCCAGCGCCAGCAGCACGACGGCCGGCAGGTTCTTCTTCGTTCGCTGTGACAGCTTCATGTGACCTCTGTTCCTTTGGTGAGGGCGAATCTATGTTAGAGGTCTAACATGTGCAAGGGGCTTAGGATGGCCCGCATGACCTCCATGTCCCCCGAGGAGCGGATCGGTTCGCACGTCAAGCGGGCCGAGCAGGCGCTGCTCGCGGCGAAGAACGCCGCGCTGAGGCCCGCCGGGGTGACGGTCCCGCAGTACGCGGCCCTGCTCTGGCTGGCCGAGAAGCCCGGCATCTCCGCGGCCGCCCTGGCGCGCTTGTGCGGGGTGACGCCGCCGACCATGACGACCGTGCTGAAGAACCTCCAGGAGCGCGGCCTCGTCGAGCGCAGCCCCCACGAGTGGCACCGCAACGTGCTGGAGACCCGCCTCACCGCCGAGGGCCGCGCCGCCATGGAGCAGGCCGACGCGGGCGCGGTGCGGGTGGAGCGGGCGCTCGCCGCCGCCTTCACCGACGAGGAGCGGGACCTGCTGGTCCGGCTGCTGGGGCGGTGCGCCGAGGCGCTCGACGCCCAGAGGTGACAAGGGGGCGGGGGGTTCCCCGGGGCCGCGGGCCGGGCAGGTTTTTTGCCGTGTTCGGGAACTGACTCCCCCGTTCGCACATCAGAACCAGGGGGAGTCCAGCCGTTTGTCCCAGCCCCGGGGGCAGCCATGACCGTTCGGAGCCAAGTTCGTGCACCAGTACCCGCAGCGCCCGCGGCCTGACGACCAGCCGCACCCGCAGCACAGGCCCGCCGGGCCGTACGAGGCCCGGCAGCCGCAGGCTCCGCAGGGCTACCCGCAGCAGCCGCAGCAGCCGTACGCCTCGCAGGGTGCGCCGTACGGGGCTCCGTACGGCGAGTACGAGCAGCAGCAGTACGAGCAGCAGCAGTACGAGCAGCAGCAGTACGAGCAGCACGGGCGCGGGCCGTACCAGGGCGGCCCCCCGGTTCCGCCGCCCCCCGGCCCGCGCCCGTGCTGCTCGTACTGCTGCTGCTCGTACTGCTGCTGCTCGTAC
>NZ_RPSE01000122.1:0-15386 GCF_003949955.1 Streptomyces sp. WAC05292 | reverse complement strand
GGTGGCGGCGGGGGCGTCGGCGACGGAGCGGTCGAGCAGGCGTCGGGCCGGTTCGCGTACGGCGGCGGCCCAGTCCGCGCAGCGGATCACGACGAGCTCCGGCGGGGGTTGCGGCGTGCCGAGGGCGGCTTCGCGGACCCTGCCGTCGGGGTGGCACAGGAGCACCTCGACGGGCGGTTCCGGAAGGCGGCGGCCCAGAGGGGCGAAGAGGCGCGTGCGGAAGGTGGCCGCGGTTGCTTCGGGGAGGGGGTCGGGGCCGTGGCGGCGGATCTCCTCGTCGAAGGCGATCCAGGCGTCGGGTCCGGCCGACGACGGCAGCAGCCGGCCGGCGGGCGGGGCTGCGCCCCGCAGCAGTGCGAGGGCGGCCGCGCGCCCCTGGCCGGCCTCCCGGCTCCGTGCATCCACGTGTCCGTCCTCCTCCTCCGCTGTGTCCCGCCCCCGGCCTCGTGCCGGGCTCGCCCACCTCGACCGGGTGACTCCGCGGCTTGCGCCTCCCCGGTCCGGGACTCCGACCCTACGGCCCCTTCCCCCGCTCTGGCACCCGGATATCGTCCCCGAAAACCCCAGGTCAGGGCCGCGACACGCCCGTCGATTGACGAAACATACGGAGTCATGCATAGTTATGCCTGTCGTTGAATGCACCGTAAGGAGAAACCCGTGACCGAGCGCGTCGTACTCGCCTACTCGGGCGGCCTGGACACCTCCGTCGCCATCGGTTGGATCGCCGAGGAGACGGGCGCCGAGGTCATCGCCGTCGCCGTGGACGTCGGCCAGGGCGGCGAGGACCTGGACGTCATCCGCAAGCGCGCGCTCGCCTGCGGTGCCGTCGAGGCCGAGGTCGCGGACGCCAAGGACGAGTTCGCCGAGGAGTACTGCCTCCCGGCCATCAAGGCGAACGCCCTCTACATGGACCGCTACCCGCTGGTCTCGGCGCTCTCCCGCCCCACCATCGTCAAGCACCTGGTCGCGGCGGCGAAGAAGCACGGCGCCGGCATCGTCGCCCACGGCTGCACCGGCAAGGGCAACGACCAGGTCCGCTTCGAGGCCGGCATCCAGGCCCTCGGCCCCGACCTCAAGTGCATCGCGCCCGTCCGGGACTACGCCATGACCCGGGACAAGGCGATCGCCTTCTGCGAGGCGAAGAACCTGCCGATCGCCACCACCAAGAAGTCCCCGTACTCCATCGACCAGAACGTCTTCGGGCGGGCCGTCGAGACGGGCTTCCTGGAGGACATCTGGAACGCGCCGATCGAGGACATCTACGAGTACACCTCGAACCCGGCCACCCCGCGCGAGCCCGACGAGGTCGTCATCTCCTTCAAGGAGGGCGTGCCCGTCGCCATCGACGGCAGGCCCGTCACCGTCCTCCAGGCCATCCAGCAGCTCAACGAGCGCGCAGGCGCCCAGGGCATCGGCCGGATCGACATGGTCGAGGACCGCCTCGTCGGCATCAAGTCCCGCGAGGTGTACGAGGCGCCCGGCGCCATCGCGCTGATCACCGCCCACCAGGAGCTGGAGAACGTCACCGTCGAGCGCGAGCTCGCCCGCTACAAGCGGCAGGTCGAGCAGCGCTGGGGCGAGCTCGTCTACGACGGCCTGTGGTTCTCCCCGCTCAAGCGGGCCCTGGACGGCTTCATCAACGAGGCCAACCAGCACGTCACCGGCGACATCCGGATGACCCTGCACGGCGGCCGGGCCGTCGTCACCGGCCGGAAGTCCGAGGAGTCCCTCTACGACTTCAACCTCGCCACCTACGACACCGGCGACACCTTCGACCAGTCCAAGGCGCAGGGCTTCATCGACATCTTCGCCCTCTCCGCGAAGATCGCCGCGAAGCGCGACCTCGCCTGAGGCGAGGCCCCGGCAGCGCGCACGACGCAGCACCCGGACGGCCTCCCCGTACCTCCGCGGCGGGGAGGCCGTCGCACACCCACACGCAGCCGACACAGCCGACACATTCGACGCAGCCGTCGCTGTGGTCGCAGCAGTCTTGAGGAGCAGCAGCAGTGAGCAGCAACAACGGTGGCGACGTCCGGCTCTGGGGCGGCCGGTTCGCCGACGGCCCCGCCGAGGCCCTCGCCAAGCTGTCCGCGTCCGTCCACTTCGACTGGCGCCTCGCCCCGTACGACATCGCCGGCTCCCGCGCCCACGCCCGGGTCCTCGCCAAGGCCGGCCTGCTCACCGCGGACGAGCTCGACCGCATGCTGGAGGGGCTGGACCGGCTGGAGGCGGATGTCGCCGACGGCTCCTTCACCGGGACCATCGCCGACGAGGACGTCCACACCGCCCTGGAGCGGGGCCTGCTGGAGCGGCTCGGCCCCGAGCTCGGCGGCAAGCTGCGCGCCGGCCGGTCCCGCAACGACCAGGTGGCCACGCTCTTCCGGATGTACCTGCGCGACCACGCCCGGATCATCGGCGGGCTCATCGCCGACCTCCAGGACGCGCTGATCGGACTCGCCGAGGCGCACCCGGACGTGGCGATGCCGGGCCGGACCCACCTCCAGCACGCGCAGCCGGTGCTCTTCGCCCACCACGTCCTCGCGCACGTGCAGTCCCTGTCCCGGGACGCCGAGCGGCTGCGCCAGTGGGACACCCGCACGGCGGTCTCCCCGTACGGCTCGGGCGCCCTGGCCGGGTCCTCGCTGGGCCTGGACCCGGAGGCGGTCGCCGCCGACCTCGGATTCGAGCGGGGCTCGGTCGGCAACTCGATCGACGGGACGGCCTCGCGGGACTTCGTCGCCGAGTTCGCGTTCATCACGGCGATGATCGGCGTGAACCTGTCCCGGATCGCGGAGGAGGTCATCATCTGGAACACGAAGGAGTTCTCCTTCGTGACCCTGCACGACGCCTTCTCCACCGGCTCGTCGATCATGCCGCAGAAGAAGAACCCGGACATCGCGGAGCTGGCGCGCGGCAAGTCCGGCCGGCTCATCGGCAACCTGACGGGCCTGCTCGCCACCCTCAAGGCGCTGCCTCTCGCGTACAACCGCGACCTCCAGGAGGACAAGGAGCCGGTCTTCGACTCCTGCGACACGCTGGAGGTGCTGCTTCCCGCCTTCACCGGGATGATGGCGACGCTCACCGTGAACCGGGAGCGCATGGAGGAACTGGCCCCGGCCGGGTTCTCCCTCGCCACGGACATCGCCGAGTGGCTGGTGAAGCAGGGCGTGCCGTTCCGGGTGGCGCACGAGGTGGCGGGCGAGTGCGTCAAGGAGTGCGAGGCGCTCGGCATCGAGCTCGACGGGCTCACCGACGAGCAGTTCGCGAAGATCTCCGAGCACCTCACCCCGGAGGTGCGGACGGTCCTGAACGTGCCCGGCGCGCTGGCCTCCCGCAACGGCCGCGGCGGCACCGCGCCGTCCGCGGTGGCGCTCCAGCTGACCGAGCTGAAGGCGGACCTGGTCATCCAGCACGCCTGGGCGCAGCACAAGCAGTAGCCGCTGCCGCTGCCGCTGCCGCCGCCCCCGAACCCCGCGGCCCTGCGCCCCAGCCGGTAGCCGGCCGGGGCGGTGAACCCGGGAGTGCAGTTCAGGTAGAGGAACTGCAGCTGGTACAGGCCGAACCGGGACGAGGGGCTGTTGGTCTCGACCGCGATGTTCTCGCCGACGAGCAGCAGGCTCGTGGTGGCCTTGAGCCGGCCGTCGTCCTTCAGGTCGGCCTGCTGGGCGGCCTTGGCCTTCGCCTGGAGCCGCTTCATGTCCCCGACGGTGCTCAGCCAGCTCAGGTCGTGGGCGCGGCGTTCGCCGGCCGGCTGCCCGCACAGGGCGCGGCCCGTCACGCCCCAGTCCAGCGCGTTGCCCGTGACCACGGGCACGTAGTCGATCGAGGAGACGGCCACGGTCTCGGGGTCGGTCGAGTAGTTCTTCCCGCAGGCGAGGCTGTTGCCGACGAGCTTGCGCAGTTCGGGGAGGCTGCCGGCGCGGGGGAGGCCGAGGCTGCCGCTCTTCGGCTGGCCGGGCTTGGGCTCGCCGCCGTTGTCCGGGTTCTGCGGGATCTCGAAGTTCGGGCTGCCCGAGCCGTCCTCGGTGGCGACGAAGTCGGTGAGGGAGCAGCCCTCGACGAGGGGCTTCTCCCGCTTGTATCCCTCGGGCACCCGGCCGCCGGGGTTGCAGACGAGGACGCGCAGGTCGGAGCGGACGAGCTTCACGGACGTCGGCGTGCGGGTCGGGAAGACGACGAAGCCCTTGCCGACCAGGACCTGGTCGAACAGCCCGTAGGCGCCGTCGCCCGCGGCCATCCTGTCCATGACGTACTGCTTGTAGCCCTCCTGGAAGGCCTTCATGTCCTTCGGGACGGCGATCACGATCGCGCCCGTCTCGGAGGTGTCGCTGCAGACGGCGACCTCCTCGACCGACCACTGGCCGGCCTTGGGGAAGTCGCGTGCCGGGAGCCGCGGGTCGCCGGGCTTGGAGCTCAGGTCCTCGCAGGAGGCGAATTTCCGCAGCTGCTCCTGTGCCGCGGCGAGGGTCCCCCCGGCGGTGGCGCCGCCGGGGGAGGAGGCGGATGCGGAGGCACCGGCCGGCGGTGAGCTCCGGTCGCCGCCCTCCTTGCACCCGGCGAGGGCGGTCAGACAGGCGAGGGCGGCGGTCGTGGCGAGGATCCGCTGGATGCGCATGGGTCGCTTTCGTCGGCGTCAGGCGGCGGGGGTGGCATGAGCATGCTAGGCGCGCGCGTCGCTCATGATCAAAACCCGGCGCGCCGCCCCACCGCCCACCGCGCCAACGCGGCGAAGTCCGCGGGGAGCAGCCCGATCCGCTGGTCGATCCGCATCAGCAGCGCCCGCTGCAGGTGGTGGCGGTCGGCGTACTCGCGGTCCGCGTCGGTGATGTCGTCGTCGACCCAGGCGAACTCCCGCCCCCGCGCGTACTCCAGGACGTACTGCGTCTTCCAGAACGTTCCGGCCGGCGCCCGCCCGTGCATCTGCGGCCAGTCGATGTACGGCAGCCGCGGCAGCCCGAGGTGCGGGCCTATCCAGTCGTTCGCCTCGTCCTTCCAGGTCGTCGCCCACACCAGCTCGTACGCGTTCGCCAGCGCGAGCAGCTCCGCTCCGTGGGAGGGGTTCAGCCACACGCGCAGCGGCTTTGCGCTCTCGGCCCCGGTCCAGCCGCTCGGGCGCATGCGGTGGGTGGTGTAGCCCGCGGGACGGCGCTCGGGCTGGGCGGCGTACGGGTTCAGGGGGCCGTCCACGTCGATCAGGAGCAGTGGCTTTCTCGTCATTTCGGCAGTCTTCCGGTCCGGGGTCGGTGGGGGCATCGCATTAAAATGAGACATCGACGTCTCATTTGGTGTATCGTTGTCTCATGGCCATGGATCGTGACCAGGTGCTCCGCGCCGCCGCAGCCCTGCTCTCCCGCAAGTCGACCGCCACGATGGACGAGGTCGCCCGCGCCGCAGGCATCGGCCGCGCGACCCTCCACCGGCACTTCGCCGGGCGCGACGCCCTCGTACGCGCCCTGGAGGACCTGGGCATCCGCGAGTTCGAGCAGGCCCTGGACCGGGCCCGGCTCGGCGAGGGCACCGCCGTCGAGGCGCTGCGCCGGCTCGTCGCCGAGAGCGAGGCGAACGCGCAGCTGCTGGCCTTCCTCGTCACCGAGAACCAGCTCTTCGAGGGCGACCAGGTCAACGAGGGCTGGGCCCGGCTCGACGCCCGCGTCAGCTCCCTCTTCCGGCGCGGCCAGGCCGAGGGCGACATCCGCATCGACCTCAGCCCCGCCTGGCTCACCGAGGCGCTCTACGGCCTCATCGGCACCTGCGCCTGGGCCGTCATGGACGGCCGGGTCGCCGCCAAGGACTACCACCACATGATCACCGAGCTGTTGCTCGGCGGAGCACAACGAAAGCGATAGGACATGACCCGCACCGAGCAGCTGAAGCCCCTGAACGGGGCGGAGGGCACCAGTGGCGGCGGCAGCCGCGGGCGCTGGCTCGCGCTCGCCGTCCTGGTCCTCGCCGTCCTCCTCGTCGCCGTCGACGCCACCGTCCTCGGCCTCGCCACCCCGTCCCTCTCCGAGGACCTGAAGCCGTCCGGCACGCAGCTGCTGTGGATCGGCGACATCTACTCCTTCGTCATCGCCGGCCTGCTCGTCTCCATGGGCTCACTCGGCGACCGGATAGGGCGCAAGAAGCTGCTCCTGACCGGCGCGACCGCGTTCGGCGCCGTGTCCGTGCTCACCGCCTGCGCCACCACCCCCGAGATGATGATCGTCGCCCGGGCCCTCCTCGGCGTCGCCGGCGCGACCCTCATGCCGTCCACGCTGGCGCTGATCCGCAACATCTTCACCGACCCGCGCGAGCGCAGCCTCGCCATCGGCATCTGGGGAGCCACCGCCTCCGCGGGCGCGGCCGTCGGCCCCGTCGTCGGCGGGGCGCTGCTCCAGCACTTCTACTGGGGCTCGGTCTTCCTCATCAACCTGCCCGTCATGGCGGTCCTGGTCGTCGTCGGCGTGAAGCTGCTGCCGGAGTCGAAGAACCCGGTCGCCGGCCCCTGGGACCTCCTCAGCGTCGCCCTGTCCCTCGTCGGCGTCATCGGCGTCGTCTACGCCGTCAAGGAAG
Organism: Streptomyces sp. WAC05292; assembly: GCF_003949955.1. Taxonomy (NCBI): domain Bacteria; kingdom Bacillati; phylum Actinomycetota; class Actinomycetes; order Kitasatosporales; family Streptomycetaceae; genus Streptomyces; species Streptomyces sp. WAC05292. Next base: position 8,834 of record NZ_RPSE01000122.1, on the reverse strand, counting down.
CCGCCACGCACGGCCTGACCGCGGAGGTCGCCGGGGCGGCCCTCGGCGGTGCGGCCGCCCTGTACGCCTTCGTCCGCCGCCAGTTCACCCTGGACGCGCCCCTCCTCGACGTGCGGCTGTTCAAGGACCGCGGCTTCTCCGGCGCGGTCGTCGCCGACCTGCTGACCGTGTTCGGCCTCTCAGGGCTGCTGTTCTTCCTCTCGCAGTTCCTCCAGCTGGTCCAGGGCCGCGAGCCCCTGGAGGCCGGCCTGGCCGAACTGCCCGCCGCCATCGGCGCCGTCGCCACCGGCCTGCTGGCCGGCGCCTGGGCCCGCCGCTTCTCGGTCCGGGCCGTCGTCGCGGGCGGACTCGGCGCCATCGGCCTGGCACTCGCCGCGCTCACCATGGTCGAGCGGACCAGCGGCTACCCGCTGCTCGGCGCGTCCCTGCTCGCCGTCGGCATCGGTGCCGGCTTCTCCTTCACCGTCACCGCCGACGTGATCCTCTCCAGTGTCCCCAAGGAGCAGGCCGGCGCCGCCTCGGCCGTCTCCGAGACCGCGTACGAGCTGGGCGCGGCCCTCGGCATCGCCCTCCTCGGCTCCATCGTCACCGGCGTCTACCAGAGTTTCACCGCCCCGGCGCAGGTGCCGCCGGCCGTCGCGGAGGCGGCGCACGACTCGCTCGGCGGTGCCGTCGAAGCCGCGTCCTCGCTGGACCCGCAGACCGCGCACGCCCTGGTCACCGCCGCCCAGGACACCTTCGTGGAGGGCCTGCGGCTCGCCTCCGGGGTCAGCGCGCTCGTCCTGCTGGCCACCGCGGTCGCCGCATGGTTCCTGCTCAAGGGGCAGAAGCTCCAGGACGGCACCCCGGCGCACCCCTGACCGCCGCCAAGGGGCCCCGTCGACAAGGCGGTTGACAGCCCGTCGGCCGACGGGACACCATCCCGCCGGTGGAGATCATCGAGCTGACCCCCGCGGAGCGCCGCGTCTGGGACGCCTTCCCCCGCGGCGAGGGCGTCGACTTCCGGGAGCACCCCGACGAGGACCCGGCCGCCGGGTCCTCCTGGGGGCCCGAGCGCACCCTGCGGGCCGAGGCGCTGGCCGCGCTCCTGCTGACCGGCCCCACCCGGGACGGTCAGATCGCCGGCCTGAACGTCCGCGGTGCCCGCATCACGGGCAAGCTCGTCCTCAAGTACGCCGACATCGACCACGGGATCCGGCTGCGCGCCTGCCTCTTCGAGCGCAAGCCGGTCGTGTACGGGGCCCGGCTGCGGGGGCTGTGGCTCACCGGCTCGGTGCTGCCCGGCCTGACCGCCTCGACCGTCACCGTCGACATCGCGCTGCGCATGGACCACTGCCGTATCACCGGGCCCGTCCGGCTCGCCGGGGCCCGCATAGCCGGCGGCTTCTTCCTCCAGCATGCCGTCATCGGCGACCCGGACACCGCCTGCCGGGAGGGCGAGGAGCCGCCGCTGCAGTTCAACCACGCCCACGTCGGCGCCGACGTCATGGCGGAGGGCCTGACCGTCCACGGCCGGACGCGGATCAACGGCGCCACCGTCGGCGGCCGGATCAACCTCGACGACGCCCGCCTCCTCGCCCCCGGCGGGACCGCCCTGCACGCCGAGACCCTCTCCGTCGGCACCGACCTGCGGGCCATGCGCCTGCAGGCCAGGGGCCGCGTCAACCTCACGGGATCCCGGATACCGGGCCAGCTGAACCTCGCCTACGCCTCCTTCGCCAACCCGGGCGGGGTCGCCCTGCGCGCCTCCAGCTGCACGGCCGGGGAGCTGTGGCTGCGGGAGTGCCCCACCGTCCAGGGGTCGGTGAACCTGCGGCGCTCCACCTTCGACCTGTTGCACGTCCCGCCGGCCGTCTGGCCCGACCGCATCCGCATCGACGGCCTGACCTACCGCACCCTCGCCCCGCACCTGCCTGCCGAGGAGCGGCTGCCCGCGCTGGAACGCGAGGAGTCCGGCTACCTGCCGTACGCCTACGAGCAGCTCGCCGCCGCCTACCGCACCGTCGGCGACGAGGCCGCCGCCCGGACCGTGCAGCTCGCCAAGCTCCGCCGCCACCGGGGCACGCTGCCCCGGCACGGCCGGCTGTGGGGGCTCCTCCAGGACGCCACCGTGGGCTACGGGTTCCAACCCCTGCGCGCGGCGTTCTGGCTGGTGGCGCTGCTGCTGACCGGCTCGCTCGCGTACGGGATGCGCCCCCCGCCGCCGCTCAAGCCGGACGAGGCACCCGAGTTCAACCCGGTCTTCTACACCCTCGACCTGATGCTGCCGATCATCGGGTTCGGCCAGGAGCAGGCCTTCGCGCCGCGCGGCTGGGCGCAGTGGCTGTCGTACCTGCTGATCGTGACCGGCTGGGTCCTCGCCACGACGACCGCGGCGGGCATCAGCCGGTCACTGCGCCGGCAGTAGGGGCCAGGCGGGGTCCCGGGTCAGGCGGCCTTCGCCTTGGTGGCGTACATGTCCACGTACTCCTGGCCCGACAGCCGCATGACCTCGGCCATCACGGAGTCGGTGACGGCGCGCAGCACGTAGCGGTCGCGGTCCATGCCGTCGTAGCGGGAGAACTCCATCGGCTCGCCGAAGCGGACGGTGACCCGGCCGGGGCGGGGCATGCCCTTGCCGCCGGGCTGGAGCTTGTCGGTGCCGATCACCGCGAACGGCACGACGGGGGCGCCGGTCATCAGGGTGAGCCGGGCGATGCCGGTGCGGCCGCGGTAGAGGCGGCCGTCGGGGGAGCGGGTGCCCTCCGGGTAGATCCCGAAGACCTTGCCCTCCTCCAGGATGCGGCGCCCGGTCATCAGCGCGGCGACGCCGCCGTTGGCGCCGTCCCGGTCGACGGGGATCATGCCGGAGCCGGTGAAGAACCAGGCCATGGCGCGGCCCTTGAGGCCCTTGCCCGTCACGTACTCGTCCTTGCCGATGAAGTGGACGGTCCGGTCGCAGACCAGCGGCAGGATCATCGAGTCGATGAACGTGAGGTGGTTGCCCGCCAGGATCACCGGCCCGGATCCGGGGATGTTCTCGACGCCCTCCACACGGGTGCGGAACATCATGCGCATGACCGGTCCGACGGTGGCCTTGATGAGCGCGGTACGGAACAACGTGAGCCCTCCGGCATCCAAAAGCGGCTGTGCACGGCGCAGGGGCCGTGCAGGTGAGGACGATACTCGCGGGTCAGGTCTGATCGCACATCGGGTTCACCGGTTCGAAACGCATTGTTGACGCGCGTTTGCGCCATGTTCGGCCGGCACCCCCCTCCGGGCCACCCGCCGGTGCCTACCATCGGCTCGCCGATCCGGGCCGCCGCGGGCGCCGGCGCGCCGGTCCCGCCGCGGCCCCCGACCAGCAGGGAGTGCCATTCATGACGCAGGGTGGGGCAGCACGGCGCACGGTCCTCGGGGCGGCCGTCCTCGCGGCCGGCGCCGCCGGCACGGCCGGACTCTCCGCGGGCTCCGCGGCCGCCGCGGAGCCCGGGCAGGAGCGGCGGGCGGGGGAGGACCGGTACGGCGGCGGGTTCCGCGCGCTGCCCGTGCCGCTGGTCATCGGCCACCGCGGCGCCTCCGGGCACCGGCCGGAGCACACCCTCGGCTCGTACGCGCTCGCCCTCGACCTCGGCGCCGACGTCGTCGAGCAGGACCTGGTACCGACCCGCGACGGGCACCTGGTGTGCCGGCACGAGAACGAGATCGGAGGCACCACCGACGTCGCCGACCACCCGGAGTTCGCCTCCCGCCGCACCACCAAGACCATCGACGGGACCTCAGTGACCGGCTGGTTCACCGAGGACTTCACCCTCGCCGAACTGAAGACCCTGCGCGCCAAGGAGCGCATCCCCGCCGTGCGGCAGCGCAACACCCTCTACGACGGGCGCTGGGACGTCCCCACCTTCGAGGAGGTGCTGCGCTGGGCCGACCGCGAGGGCAGGCGGCGCGGGCGGCGGGTCTGGCTGCACGTCGAGACCAAGCACCCCAGCTACTTCCGCTCCCTCGGCCTCGGACTGGAGGAGCCCCTCGCCCGGCTGCTTCGCCGCCACGGCCGCGACGGCCGGGACGCCCCCGTCTTCCTCCAGTCCTTCGAGCCGTCCAGCATCCGGCGCCTCTCCCGGCTGGTCGACGCGCCGCGCGTCGTACTGCTCTCCGACGCCCGCAGCCGCCCCTGGGACTTCGTCCTCGCCGGCGACCCGCGCACCGTCGCGGACCTGTTCACGCCCGAGGGCCTGAAGTGGATCGCCTCCTTTGCCCAGGGCATCGGCCCCACCCTCGACCTGGTCATCCCGCGTACCGCGGACGGCCGGCTGGGCACCCCCACCACCCTCGTGCGCGACGCCCACGCCCGACGGCTCGTCCTGCACCCCTACACCGCCCGCAACGAGAACGCCTTCCTGCCGGCCGAGTTCCGCAGGGGCACCGACCCGGCCGCCTACGGGGACGCCTTCGGCGCGCTGCGGGCCTACTTCGCACAGGGCATCGACGGCATCTTCACCGACCAGCCCGACACCGGCCTCCTCGCGGCCGAGGACTTCCGGCCCGGCCGCGGCCGCCCCTGAGGGCACCCGGCCGCCGCCCGGACGTACGTCAACCAGGAAGCGGAGCACCGCCTTCGGGTGGGTCGTGCCGGGAGGGGAAACCGCCGGGCGCCGCCCGCGCGTCCCGCCCGGCATGGACCCGCTGAAGGACTCCGAGGTACTCGACCGACTGGGCCCGCTGCTCTCCGCCGAGGCGGCCGCGGAGGCCGCCGGCGCGGGCATGGAGGCCGCCGACCTGGAACAGGCCGTCTGGGTCAGGCTGCTGGAGGCCGCCCCCGCCCCCGCCGAGCCCGCCCGCTGGCTGCGCCGGGCCGTACGGGCCGAGGCCCGGCGCGCCCGCCGCCGGGCGCGCCGGGAGGTCCCGTACGGGAGCCGGCCCGGGAACGCGGGCGCCGCGCCCGAGGAGGCGGCGCTGCACGGGGAGGAGCACCGGGCACTCCGTTCGGCGGTCGCCCGATTGCCCGGGCGCTGTCCCGAGCTGATGCGGGCACTTCTGTCGCCCAGAGACCTGACTTACCGTGAAATCGCAGGAGAGTTGGGTATCTCACAAGGAAGTTTGGGGCCCGTCCGTTCCCGTTGCCTGGGATGTCTGCGCAGAATGCTCGCGTCAGAGGTTGGGGCTCCTGGCCTTCGGGGAAGGGAGCGGTAGAACCAACGGGCCACCAGGTGAGCAGGAGGCGTGCGCACATGGGCATGAGCGTGACCATTTCGGCGGCGGTTGCCGAGGACACCGAGCAGATCCTCAAACTGCAGTACCTGGCGTTCCAGCGCGAGGCCGAGCTGTACGGCAACTACCGCATCCAGCCGCTCACCCAGACCCTGGACTCCCTGAAGGCGGAGCTCGCGTCCGACACCGTGCTCGTCGCCCGGCTCGGCGAGGAAGTGGTGGGCACCGTGCGCGGCCGCATCGACGAGGACGGCGCCGGCAGCATCGCCAAGCTGTGCGTGCACCCCCGCCTCCAGGGCCACGGCCTCGGCGCCCGCCTGCTGCGGGCCGTCGAGGAGGCGCTCGGCGGCCGCGAGTCGGCCCCCACCCGCTTCCGCCTGCACACCGGCCACAAGAGCGAGTCGAACCTGCGGCTGTACCGCAAGGCGGGCTACGTGCAGGTCGGCGGGCGCACCGCGTCCGACGGCGTGCGCCTGGTGGTCCTGGAGAAGGAGAGGGCGGCGGGCGCCGCCGATTTCGCGGTCAGCGCCTGACGCGCAGCCAGAGCATCCCGGTGATCGGCAGGATCACCGGGATGAACAGGTAGCCCATCCCGAACTGCGACCACACCGTGGCGTCCGGGAAGGCCTCCGGGCGCAGCAGCGTCCAGGTGCCGACGACGAGGACGCCCGCCAGCTCGGCGGCGCAGCACAGCAGCGCCGCCCTGCGGGCCCGCTCGCCGCCGCGCACCAGCGAGTACGTGATGAAGCAGTACACGAGCGCGGCCGCGCCCGTCAGGGTGTACGGCAGCGGCGCCCGGTCGAACTCGGTCGAGATCTGGTAGACGGAGCGCGAGACCGCGCCGACCGTGATCACGCCGTACAGCCAGACGAGCAGTAGTCCGGGCCCGGAGACGAGCCGCCGCCGGCCGGGGGCCGCGGGGGCGTCCGGGGCGGCGTCGGCGCCTCCTGCCGCCGCCGGGGTGTGGTCCGTGTCAGGCACCGGGGGTCCCCCAGATGTCGTAGAGCCGTACTTCGAGGACGGCGAGGACCACCGCGCCGGCGGCCACCGTCACCGATCCCCACTTGGTGCGCTCGCTCAGCGAGAGCAGTCCGGCGGCCGGGACCGCGGCGAATGCGCCGACCAGGTACGCCAGGAAGATCACCGAGCCCTCGTCGGGCCGCTCGCCGCGGGCCAGCATCACGATGCCGACCACCGACTGGGCCAGGACCAGCAGGGTCACCACACCCATGCCGATGAAGTGCCAGTCCTTGGTCGGCTGGTTCCGCAGCGCGGCGAAACCGCACCAGGCGGCGAGGGCGAGGGCGGCCGCGCCGATGGCGACCGTCAGGGCGTCGAGCATGCAGCGAGCGTATTACGGGCCGGGGGAGCGGCTGCGCCCGCCCCTGCGCGGGCCGCCGCGGCCGGCCCGTGCGCCCTCGGGCCGGATGGCCGAAGGCGATCGATTGTGTCCGGTATACGACTCATGATCGTCCGCTATTCGGACATAATTGATCGGTCAAGGGATATGTCTGGTTTACTGGGGCCCATGACCACGACGAGCAGCCGCACCCTTGCGACCGAGGCGACGATGACGCCCGGTGCTCGTTGTATGTGTCGAATGTGCGCTTTCTGAGGGCCCCTCTCCACCCGTCCCGCGCCCCGAAGCGAGACCGGCCGAGCCCGTCCGCCCCGCCCCTGCCCCGCAGAACGGAACGGACCGCTCCTGCCCCGCGCCTACGTGGAAACCGCCGCATGAATCCGGTTTGACCCGTATCGCGCCCCAGATGTTTGCCCGTGCACGGCGCCCGGCACCCACCGCTGCGCCGCGCACTCGACAGCGACGGAAATCCTGTGATCACCACATCGGGCCTCACGAAGGTCTACCAGTCCCGTGGCCGCGAGGTCACCGCCCTGGACGGCGTCGACCTCCACGTCCGCGAAGGCGAGGTCTTCGGCGTCATCGGCCAGAGCGGCGCCGGCAAGTCCTCCCTCATCCGCTGCGTCAACCTGCTGGAACGCCCCACCTCCGGCACCGTGACCGTCGACGGCGTCGACCTCACCGCCCTCGCCGGCCGCGGCCGCCGCGCCGGCAAGGAGCTCCGCGAGGCCCGCAGCCGCATCGGCATGGTCTTCCAGCACTTCAACCTGCTGTCCTCGCGGACCGTCCAGGCCAACGTCGAACTCCCCCTGGAGATCCTCGGCACCCCCTCCCGCGAGCGCTCCCGCAAGGCCCTCGAACTCCTCGACCTCGTCGGCCTCGCCGACAAGGCCAAGGCCTACCCGGGCCAGCTCTCCGGCGGCCAGAAGCAGCGCGTCGGCATCGCCCGCGCCCTCGCCGGGGACCCCAAGGTGCTCCTCTCCGACGAGGCCACCAGCGCCCTGGACCCCGAGACCACCCGCTCCATCCTCCAGCTGCTGCGCGACCTCAACCAGCGCCTCGGCCTCACCGTCCTGCTCATCACGCACGAGATGGACGTCGTCAAGACCGTCTGCGACTCCGCGGCCCTCATGAAGCGCGGCCGGATCACCGAGTCCGGCACCGTCGCCGAGCTCCTCGCCACCCCCGGCTCCGAACTCGCCGAGGAGCTGTTCCCCCTCACCGGCGCCGCCGGCGGCCCCGACCGCACGGTCGTCGACGTCACCTTCCACGGCGACGCCGCCACCCAGCCGGTCATCTCCCAGCTGTCCCGGACCTACAACATCGACATCTCGATCCTCGGCGCCGCGATGGACACCGTCGGCGGACGCCAGGTCGGCCGCATGCGCATCGAGCTGCCCGGCCGCTACGAGGACAACGTCGTGCCCGTTGGCTTCCTCCGCGAACAGGGCCTCCAGGTCGAGCCCGTCGACACCCTCGACACCGCCGGCCCCGACCTCGACACCGAGATCGCCGAACTCGTCAAGGAAGGTGCCAAGTGACCTGGTCCGAGATGCAGCCCCTGCTCACCCAGGGCACGTACGACACCCTCTACATGGTGCTGTGGTCCACCCTCGTCACCGTCCTGGGCGGCCTGCCCGTCGGCATCCTCCTCGTCCTGACCGACAAGGGCGGCCTCCTGCAGAACCGGCCGCTCAACAAGGTCCTCGGCGTGGTCGTGAACATCGGCCGCTCGCTGCCGTTCATCATCCTGCTGATCGCCCTGATCCCGGTCACCACCGCCGTCGTCGGCACCTTCATCGGCCCCACCGCCATGATCGTCCCGCTGGCCATCGGAGCCATCCCCTTCTTCGCCCGCCTCGTCGAGACCGCAGTCCGAGAGGTGGACCACGGCCTCGTCGAAGCCGTCGAGTCCATGGGCGGGGGAGTCCCGACCATCGTCGGCAAGGTGCTCCTGCCCCAGGCCCTGCCCTCGCTCGTCGCCGCCGTCACCACCACGCTGATCACCCTCGTCGGCTACTCGGCCATGGCCGGCGCCGTCGGCGGCGAAGGCCTCGGCTCCAAGGCCGTCACCTACGGCTTCCAGCGCTTCGAGACCGGCTTCATGCTCGCCACCGTCGCCATCCTCATCGCCCTCGTCACCGCGATCCAGCTCATCGGCGACGGCGCCGTACGCCTCCTCGCCCGCCGCGGCCGCACGGCCTGACACCGGCCCGCCCGGCGGCCCCGCCGGCGGGGCCAGCACTGCACCGCCCGTCATATGATCTCGCCGCCGCCGACGCTG
>NZ_RPSE01000121.1:0-15397 GCF_003949955.1 Streptomyces sp. WAC05292 | reverse complement strand
GGGGGGGGGGGGGGGGCGGGGCGGGCGGGCCGGGCCGGGCTCAGCCGAAGAAGACGCCGGCTTCCCGGTACAGCGCCGGGTCGACGGTCTTCAGCCTGGCCGTCGCCTCGGCGAGGGGGACCCGCACGATGTCGGTGCCGCGGAGCGCGACCATCGTCCCGAAGGCGCCGTCGCGGACGGCGTCGACGGCGTGCAGCCCGAAGCGTGTCGCGAGCCAGCGGTCGAAGGCGCTGGGGGTGCCGCCGCGCTGGACGTGGCCGAGGACGGTGGTGCGGGCCTCCTTGCCGGTGCGTGCCTCGATCTCCTTGGCCAGCCATTCGCCGACGCCGGACAGGCGGACGTGCCCGAAGGAGTCGGTGGTGGCGTCCTTGAGGACCATGTCGCCGTCCTTGGGCATGGCGCCCTCGGCGACGACGACGATCGGCGCGTAGCTGGCCTTGAACCGGGAGGTGACCCACGCGCACACCTCGTCGAGGTCGAAGCGCTGCTCGGGGATGAGGATGGCGTTGGCGCCGCCGGCGAGGCCGGAGTGCAGGGCGATCCAGCCTGCGTGGCGGCCCATCACCTCGACGACGAGGACCCGCATGTGGGACTCGGCGGTGGTGTGCAGCCGGTCGATGGCCTCGGTGGCGATGCCGACGGCGGTGTCGAAGCCGAAGGTGTAGTCGGTGGCGGACAGGTCGTTGTCGATGGTCTTCGGGACGCCGACGCAGGGGATGCCGTATTCCGCGTGGAGGCGGGCGGCGACGCCGAGGGTGTCCTCGCCGCCGATCGCGATCAGGGCGTCGACCTCGTGCTTGGCGAGGGTGTCCTTGATCTGCCGTACGCCGTCGTCGAGCGTGAACGGGTTGGTGCGCGAGGAGCCGAGGATGGTCCCGCCGCGCGGCAGGATGCCGCGGACGGCGGGGATGCCGAGGGGGACGGTGTCGCCCTCGACCGCGCCGCGCCAGCCGTCCTTGAAGCCGGTGAACTCGTAGCCGTACTCCTGGACGCCCTTGCGGACGGCGCCCCGGATGACCGCGTTGAGCCCGGGGCAGTCGCCGCCGCCGGTCAGCACTCCGACCTTCATGGGATCTCCCTTTCGCCACAGGGCCGCTCGGGCCCGCATGACGGCCACGCTAGTGGTGACCCAGGTCACACCGGCGGCAGCGGAAGGGGCAATTCCGGTGGAATTGCGGGGCGTTGGGTACGCCCGTTCACTCGGATGGGGACGTAAGTACGACGTACGCCAGTCTCAGACCCCGTCGAGGCCGCGCTCTATCGCGTACCGGACGAGTTCCACCCGGTTGTGCAGCTGGAGCTTGCCGAGGGTGTTCTGGACATGGTTCTGCACGGTGCGGTGGGAGATGACGAGCCGCTCCGCGATCTGCTTGTACGACAGCCCCTTGGCGACGAGCCGCAGCACCTCCGTCTCGCGGTCGGTCAGCTGGGGCGCCGTCGGCTCGTCGGGGGCGGCGGGCGCCGGGTCCGAGGCCAGCCTGCGGTACTCGCCGAGGACGAGCCCGGCGAGGCCCGGGGTGAACACGGCGTCGCCGGCGGCCGTGCGGCGCACCGCGTCGATCAGCTCCCCGGCGCCCGCGGACTTCATCAGGTAGCCGGTGGCACCGGACTTGACGGCCTCCAGGACGTCGGCGTGCTCGCCGCTGGCCGACAGGACGAGCACGCGCAGCGCCGGGTCGGCGCCGACGAGCTCCTTGCAGACCTGGACGCCGGGCATGCCGGGCAGGTTGAGGTCGAGGACCAGCACCTGCGGGGAGACGGCGCGGGCCCGGCGCACCGCCTCGGGGCCGTCGCCGGCGGTGGCGACGACGTCGAAGCCGGCCTCGGCGAGGTCGCGGGCCACCGCGTCGCGCCACATCGGGTGGTCGTCGACGACCATCACCCTGACGGCGCCGAGCGCATCGGCGCCCTGCCCGGTCGTCTGCGCGGTCTGCTCGTTCGGCTCGGTCACTGGGTCCTCCCCCTGGGTACTTTCAGTTCCACTTCGGTGCCCTGCCCGGGGACGGACACCAGCTCGGCGGTTCCGCCGAGGTCGCGCAGCCGGCCGCGGATGGACAGGGCGACACCCATGCGGCCCTCGCCTTCGGCCTGGACCAGGCGGCCCGCCGGGATGCCGGGGCCGTCGTCGCGGACGGTGACGACCACCTCGTCGTCCCAGTCCTCGACGAGGATCCAGGCGCGGGCTCCCTCCCCGGCGTGCCTGCGCACATTGTCCAGGGCCGCGCCGACGGCGGCCGCCAGCTCGCGGGCGGCGGGCGCGGGCAGCGGGACGGGGGAGCCCGGTTCGGCGAAGCTCACCCGAGACCCGGCGTGCGGGGCGAGCAGCGACCGCAGGTCCACCTCGCCGGCGCCGTCGTCCGCCCCGGTCCCGTCCCCGCCGTAGTCCTCGTCGTCGTACGCGTCGACCAGCGCGCCCCGCGACTCGTCGCGGGAGACCCGGGAGGGGCGGACGAGTCCGCTGGAGACGAGGGTGCGCAGCGCGACCTCCTGCTCTCCGGCCAGCCGCCCGAGCTCCGCGGCCTCGCCGCCCAGCTCGGTGCCGCGGCGCTGGACCATGGCGAGGACCTGGAGGACGCCGTCGTGGATGTCGCGGGCGAGGCGCTCCCGCTCGCGGGTGGCGGCCTCGATCTCCAGGGCGCGGGCGAGGGTGGCCTCGCTGGCGCGGGCGACCTCGACGACGTACCCGATGGCGACGGACGCCACCCACACCAGCAGCACGTTGTGGACGGTGTCCCGGGTGGGCTCGCCGCGCTGGACGATGTTGGCGGCGGCGACGAGGCTGGAGGCCACGCAGGCCCAGCGCCAGCCGCCCTTGAGGGCGAAGGCGAGGACCGAGCCGGCCGTCCAGATCGTGGGCAGGGTGGGTCCGCCGGCGGTGATCCGCTCGTGGGTGTCGGCGAGCGGGGTCAGCAGGATGCCCACGAGGGCGACCGTGAGGTCCGCGACGAGGAAGCGCTTGGTGCAGCCGGCCGCGTTCGCGACCTTGCGGATGGTGGCCAGGGTCCACACGGCGAGGAGCGCCAGGTACCAGACGGCGATCCACGGCCGGTCGAAGTACCGGTAGGCGGAGGCGAACAGCCCCACGGCGTAGACCATGGTGATCAGCCGGTAGGCGGTCAGCGCCCGCCACAGCGGCTGTTCGACCGACATGCGCACGACACGTTCGCGTTTCGCCATTGCCCCACCCCTTGCGGGCGGTACCGCCCTGCTGCCGTGCCTATTCGGCGGTCTTGCCGGCTTCCGCCGCCTGCTCGGCCTGCTCGGCCTTCTCCGCCTTCTCGGCCGCCTTGTCCGCGGCCTTCCCGGCGGCCTTGGCGGCCTTCTCCGCCTTCTCGGCGTCCGCGATCTGCCGCTTGGCGGCCGTCGCGTAGATGTCGACGTACTCCTGGCCGGACAGCTTCATGATCTCGTACATGACCTCGTCGGTCACCGAGCGGAGGATGAAGCGGTCGCCGTCCATGCCCTGGTAGCGGCTGAAGTCGAGCGGCTTGCCGATCCGGATGCCCGGCCGCATCAGCTTGGGGACGATCTTGCCGGGCGGCTGGATCTTCTCGGTGTCGATCATGGCGACGGGGATGACGGGGGCACCGGTGGCGAGCGCCACGCGGGCCAGGCCGCCGGGCTTGCCGCGGTAGAGCCGGCCGTCGGGTGAACGCGTCCCCTCCGGGTAGATGCCGAACAGCTCCCCGCGCTCGATGACCTCGATGCCGCTCTTGATGGCGGCCTCGCCGGCGCCGCGCGCCCCGGAGCGGTCCACCGGGAGCTGGCCGACGCCCTTGAAGAACGCCGCGGTCAGCTTGCCCTTCACGCCCGGGGAGGTGAAGTACTCGGCCTTGGCGATGAAGGTGACCTTCCGGTCGAGCACGGCCGGCAGGAAGAACGAGTCCGAGAAGGACAGGTGGTTGCTCGCCAGGATCGCCGGCCCCTCGGCGGGGATGTTCTCGAGGCCCTCCACCCACGGCCTGAAGGCGAGCTTCAGGGAACCCCCGATGGAGAACTTCATTGCGCCGTAGATCAACTCGAAAGCCTTCCTGTGTCCTGTCGAACAGACCTTAACCCCTGCCCCGCACCGAGGTGCCCCGACGGCCCTGGTCGGTCCCGTGCCGGTCGCGTACGGTGAAGTCACACAGCGCTACGCACCCGCCCACACCCCCTGTCACTAAGGAGAACCCGGTGCCCGTCCTCCCTGGAGCCGAGCCGTTCCGCCACGAGGGCGGGGAGGTCGGCGTCCTCCTGTGCCACGGCTTCACGAGCACTCCGCAGTCGATGCGCCCCTGGGCCGAGTATCTCGCCGCGCAGGGCCTGACGGTGTCGGTGCCGCTGCTTCCGGGGCACGGTACGCGCTGGGAGGACATGCAGCTCACGGGGTGGCAGGACTGGTACGCGGAGGTCGACCGGGCGCTGCGCGAGCTGCTCGACCGGTGCGCCCGGGTGTTCGTCTTCGGCCTGTCGATGGGCGGTGCGCTGACCCTGCGGCTGGCGGCGAAGCACGGTGATGCCATCAGCGGCATCGTCCTCGTCAACCCGGCCAACAAACTGCACGACCCGCGGGCGTTCGCCCTTCCGGTGGCCAAGCACTTCATCCGGTCGACGCCGGGCATCGCGAGCGACATCGCGAAGCCGGGTGCGTCGGAGATCGGCTACGACCGGGTGCCGACGCGGGCCGCGCAGTCGCTGCGGGACTTCCTGCGGCTGGTGGACGGCGACCTGCCGCAGGTGACGCAGCCGGTGCTGCTGCTGCACAGCCCTCAGGACCACGTGGTCCCGCCGGTGGACTCGGCGCGGATCCTGGCGCGGATCTCCTCGACGGACGTGACCGAGACCCTGCTGGAACACAGCTACCACGTCGCGACGTTGGACCACGATGCGGAGCGGATCTTCGAGGACAGCCTCGCGTTCGTCGCGCGGCTCGCGGAGGGCGTCGGCAGCAAGGAGGCGGCCAGCGGTGGCTGAACACGAGGAGCCCGCGGGGGGCGTGCCCCCGCTGGACGAGGAAGCGGCGTGGGCGGCGATCGTCGCCGGGTACGGGCAGGAGCCGCCGGACCCGCCGGGGTCGCGGCCGTTCCGGCCGATCGAGAACCTGATGCTGCCCGAGGAGGACGTCAAGCCGCTGCCGCCGGCGCCGGAGCAGCCCTCCGGCGCCGGGCCCGGGGCGCCCGGGACCGCGGAAGCGCCGTCGCGCGGGGAATCCGGGGCGGAGCCCGCACAGGACGACGCCGCCGGCCCGGCGAAGCCGCTGGGCGGCTCGGTGGTGTTCGCCCCGGGCGTCGGGGTGGGCGGGGCCGGGAGCGGGCCGCGGGACTACGCGCCGGCCGAGCCGGACGACGGGGACGAGGGGCACTTCGTCCAGCCCGAGCCGGAGCTGCCGGAGGCCGATACCACGGCGAAGTTCGCGTGGCTGGCGGTGGTGGGCGGGCCGGTGCTGCTGCTGCTCGCGGTGCTGTTCCGGTGGGACATGACGTGGTGGCTGACCACCCTGGGCATCGGCGGCTTCCTGGGCGGCTTCGCCACCCTGGTGGCCCGTATGGCGCACGGCGACGACGAGGACGACGACCCGGGCCGCGGCGCCGTCGTCTGACCGGCCGGACACCGTGCGGGCCGGGCGGCTCAGCTTGCGGCGGGGAGGCGCAGGGCGGCGAGGACCGGGAGGTGGTCGGTGGCCGCGGCGAGGTCCGCGCCGCTGACGCCGTCGAGGCCCTCGGGCACGCCGCAGCCGAGGACCTCCACCCCGCGGCTCGCGAAGACCGCGTCGATGCGCCGCGGCCGCCCGGAGCGGGTGAAGGTGTGCTCGCCGCCCCACGGGGCGGCCGTACGGCAGTCCTGGAGGGCGCCGGCCAGCGTCCGGAAGGCGGGGCCGTCGGGCGTCTCGTTGACGTCCAGGGCGGCGATCGCGTACGGGGTCCCCGCCTCTGTGATGCGGGACAGCAGCTCCCCGGCCTGGGCCCGGCGCTCCGCGGGGTCCAGCGAGAGGTGGGCGCTGAACACGGCGGTGCGGGCGGCCCCGAAGCGGACGACGGCGGTGGCGAAGCCCCGCCGGTGCAGGCCGGGCGTCAGGGGGAGCAGGACGTCCTCGGTGCGCTCGACGGTGGCCCGCAGCGAGCACATCAGGAGCGGTCCGGCGGCGGTCGCCCCGCCGGTGAGCACGACGAGGTCGCACTTGGCGGCGAGGCGGGCGGCGTGCTTGCGCCAGCGGAAGAAGCGCGGCGCCTCCTGGACGAAGACCAGGTCGGGGGCGCAGGCGCGGATGACGCGGGCCAGGGCGTCCTCGTCGTCGCGCAGCGAGCGGACGTTGTAGCTGAGGGCGCGGACGACGGCGGAGCCGTCGGCCTCCGTCCGGGACTGCGGCAGCGCGGGCAGGCGCGAGGTCAGGTCCATACCCGGCAACATAGCCACACCGCCCGCCGTGCCACAGGGGGCGCGGCGGGCGGTGTGGCGCGGGGTCGCCGGGCGGGCTCAGCCCTGGCGGGCGAGGTCGGCCGCGCCGACCAGGCCGGCCTTGCCGCCGAGCTGGGCGGCCAGCACCTGGGCGTGCGGGCGCCAGGCGCCGCCGATCAGCCAGCGCTTGAAGGACTTGCGGATCGGGTCGAGGACGAGGTCGCCCTCGTCGGAGACGCCGCCGCCGACGATGAACGCCGACGGGTCGAACAGCGAGGCCAGGTCGGCGAGGCCGGCGCCGGCCCAGCGGGCCAGCTCGCGGAAGGAGTCGACGGCCACCGGGTCGCCCTGGCGGGCGGCCTCGCTGATGTGCTTGCCCTCGATGCCCTCGGGGGTGCCGTCGCCCAGGGCGAGGAGCAGCGCGGCGTTCTCCGGCGTGGCCTTGGCGCGCTGCTTGGCGTAGCGGACCAGGGCGCGGCCGGAGGCGTACTGCTCCCAGCAGCCCTGGCTGCCGCAGCCGCACAGCAGGCCGTCGGGGACGACGCGGATGTGGCCGAACTCGGCGGCCACGCCGAAGCGGCCGCGGCGCAGCTTGTTGCCGATGATGATGCCGCCGCCGAGGCCGGTGCCGAGGGTGATGCAGATGACGTCCTCGTGGCCCTGGCCGGCACCGAAGCGGTACTCGCCCCAGGCGGCGCAGTTGGCGTCGTTCTCGACGACGACGGGCAGGCCGATGCGCTGCTCGACCTTGTCCTTGAGCGGCTCGTGGCGCCAGTTGATGTTGGGCGCGAACAGGACGGTCGCGCGCTTGTCGTCGACGTATCCGGCGGCGCCGATGCCGACGGCCTCGATGGTGTGGTGGCTGCTTACCGCGGAGACGGCGGAGCAGATCGCGTCCGTCACTCCGTCCGCGCTCGGCGGGGTGGGCACCTTGTACGTCTCAAGGATGGTGCCCTCTTCGTCGACCACGCCGGCCGCGATCTTCGTGCCGCCGATGTCGACGCCGATGGTGAGTCCCATTAGTCCCTCGGTTTCCGGTCAAACCCCGCCACGGCCAAAGGTACCCGAGGGTGGCGGAGTCTCAGTCGAGGTCGATGTGCTGGGTGGGGCCCGGGCCGCCGTCGTCGCGGGGGTCGGAGCCGTCGCCGGCGGGCTTGCCGTCGGCGCCGGGCGCGGGGTCTGCGGCGCCGCGGGTCCAGCGGCGCTCGTGGCCCTCGACGGCGGAGCGGTAGGCGGCCAGCAGTTCGGAGCCGGCGGCGGCGAGGTGGTCGAAGACCTCCGGGTTGCGCTCGACGACGGGCCGGGCGGCGGCCTTGGCCTGGTCGACGAACTGCCGGACGGCGCCCTGGGCGGCGGCCCCGAGCAGCGGGTTGTTCAGGGCGGTCACCTTGTCGGCGACGGCCTCGAACAGCTTGAGGAGCTCCTCGGCTGCGGTGCCGGCCTGCCCGCCGGGGCCGGCCGGGCCGCCGTGCCGGGAGCGGCGGCGCTCCTTCTCGGCGGCGAGGTCCTCGGCGCAGGCGTCGGCCCAGGCGTCGTCGGGACGGTCGGTGGCCTCGCTCATGGCGGACTCTCCTGGGCGGCTTCGGGTGTGCGTGCTGCCTTCGACGTTACCCGAACGGGGGTACGCGGTTCAGGGCGTCCGCGGCCACAGCGCGGGGTCGGGGGTGAAGCGGATGCGGAGCTCGCCGTCGGCGAGGGCGGCGCCGGAGACGGTGCAGCGGCGCAGGGCGGCGGGCAGGGGGACGATCCGCCGGTGCGGTCCGGCGGCGACGAGCAGCTCGTCGCCGCGGCGTACGAGGTCGAGGTCGCGCTTCTCTGCGCCGGGCAGCGGCACGGCCCAGACGAGGACGCCGTCCTCGGCGAGCCGGTCCTCGACGGTCCAGGGCCGGCGGGCGGCGGGGCCGTGCGGGAGCAGCCGGGCGGCCGCGGCGGCGAGCCGGTCGAGGTCCTGCGGGCCGCGGGGGGTGCGGCCGAGGTGGGGCAGGGCGGTGACGGGCGTGCGCGCGGCCCAGCGGGCGGCGTACCGCTCCTGCTCGGCGGCGACTCCGGCGAGCCAGGGGTCGGGCGAGTCCTGCGGGACCATGCGGTTGGCGGCGATCCCGGCGACGCCCAGCTCCATGAGGGAGGCGCCGAGCAGGCCGCTGCGCAGGGCGGCGTCGGCGGCCGGGCCCGGTTCGGCGACGAGCAGCAGGGAGGTGGTGTCGGCCTCGACGGCCTCCTGGGCGGCGGCCAGCTCCCCGTCCCAGCGGGCTGCGGTCTCGTACAGCCACTGGGCGGGCATCGGCACGCCGGCGAGCTGGGCCAGCACGGGCCGCAGGGCGCGGGCGGCCTGCCGCTCGGCGGGCAGCAGCCGGGCCAGGTAGCGGCGCAGCTGGGCGGGGAGCGCGAGGGCGGCGAGGGCCTGGTGCAGCGGCGGCATGTCGGCGACGACGAGGTCGGTGCCGGGGGCGGACGCGGCCCGGCGCAGGGCGCGCAGCAGGGCGAACTGCTCGGCGCCGGGGAGGTCGGTGAGCTCCTCGGCGCCGAGGGGGCGGGAGCCGACCAGGCCGAGCAGGGCGGATCCGCGCTGCTGGAGGGCGGCGAGTTCGGCGCGGAACTCGGCGCCGGAGTCGACGCGGGCCGTGAGGACCCCCGCGGCGGGCTCGGCGGTCAGGCCGGGGGCCGCCTCGACGGGTTCTCCGGTGGGTTCGCCGAGGAGGGCGCGGGCCGGGTCCGCCGGGCCGGCGGGGGCCGCCGCGTCCGCGCGGAGCAGCAGGACGCGCTGCCCGGTGCGGGCCGCGGCGGCTGCGGCGGCCGCTGCGACGGTGGTCCGTCCGGCGCCGCCGGGGCCGGTGACGAGCAGGATGCGCACGCCGGTCAGGCCGCGGTCGTCTCGACGCGCTTCTTCAGGCCGGCGAGGGCGCGGTCGATGATGACCTTCTCGGCCTTCCGCTTGATCATGCCGAGCATGGGGATCTTGACGTCGACGGTGAGCTGGTAGGTGACCTCGGTGCGCTTGCCGCCGTCGAGGGGGGCCAGCCGGTAGGAGCCGTCGAGCTGGCGGAGCATCTGGGACTTGTCGAGGGTCCAGCTGACCTCGTCGGTGCCGTTCCAGGTGTAGGCGAGCGTGTGGTCGTCGCGGATCGCGCCGGCGTCGAGCAGCAGGCGGACCTTCTGCGCGCGGCCCTGGGCGTCGGCGGCGAGCACCTCGGCCTCCTTGACCTCGCCGGTCCACTCGGGGTAGCGGGCGAAGTCGGCGATCACGGCCATGACGTCGGCCGGCGCCGCATCGATCGTGATGCTCGAGCTGGTGTGTTCCGCCATCGCGGTCGCTCCTGACGTGGAGTGTTCGAGGATGTGTGCGGCCTGAGGCCGCCGCGTGCAGGCTACCGTGCGTGCGGAGGTCACCACTCCAGGACCCAGGGCCTTCCGGTGGAGGCGAAGTGGCCGACGTTCACGCACTCCGTGGACCCGATCCGCATGCGGCGCACCAGGGGCTGGTGGACGTGCCCGAAGAGGGCGTGGCGGGGGCGGGTCCGCCGGATCGCGGCCAGGAGGGCCTCGCTGCCGCGCTCGAAGCGGCGGGCGACGGTGTCGTAGCAGAGCTCGGGGACCTCCGGCGGGATGTGCGAGCACAGCACGTCGACCTCGCCGAGCGCCTCGACCTTGGCGGCGTACTCCTCCTCGTCGACCTCGTAGGGGGTGCGCATCGGGGAGGGCAGGCCGCCGCCGACGAAGCCGAAGACGCGGCCGGCGATCTCGACGCGCTGCCCGTCGAGGACGGTGGTGGAGGGGCCGGCGTACTCGGGCCACAGGGCGGGGATGTCGACGTTGCCGTAGGTGGCGTACGTGGGGTGGGGGAACGCGGCGAACAGCTCGGCGTACTGGCGGCGCACGGCCTCCTCGATCAGCCGTTCGCGGTCCAGGCCGGCCCACAGCCGGCGCCCGAGCGCGCGGGCCTCCTCGAAGCGGCGCGCGGTGCGCAGCTCGACGATGCGGCGGGCGTTCTCGGCGCCGAAGAGGTCGGGGAGGATGCCGCGGGAGTGGTCGGCGTAGTCGAGGAAGAGCACCAGGTCGCCGAGGCAGATCAGCGCGTCGGCGCCGTCCCCGGCCCTGGCGAGCGCCTCGGCGTTGCCGTGGACGTCGCTGACGACGTGGACCCGCGTGCTGTTTTTCCTGCCACCCGTGCTGCCCGTCATGGGCCCACCCTAGGGGGGTGGGCGCGACGCGGGTAGAGGCGCTGGCCGCAGGGGTCCTACCTGCGGTTACTTCCTAGTCGTTGCTTGGGTCGACTAAGGTCGGCGGGGCAGTGCCGCGCCATGTGACGCACGGAACATCTGGCCGGTTCCCTCTATCCGGAACCCACTACCGGTGGGTAACGTCCGGTCGGTCCACACGGTGGCGATGGCGCCCAGAGGAGCAGCAGTCTTGCGCGAGTTCAGCCTTCCGGCCCTGTACGAGGTCCCGTCGGACGGGAACCTCACGGATCTCATCCGCCGCAATGCCGCGCAGCATCCGGACACCGCCGTCATGGGCCGCAAGGCCGGCGGCCGGTGGCAGGACGTGACCGCGCGGGAGTTCCTCGCCGAGGTCCGGGCCGCGGCCAAGGGCCTCATCGCGGCCGGCGTCCGGCCCGGCGACCGCGTCGCACTGATCTCCCGCACCCGCTACGAGTGGGTGCTGGCCGACTTCGCGATCTGGTCCGCGGGCGGTGTCACCGTGCCCGTGTACGAGACCAGCTCGCCCGAGCAGATCCAGTGGATCCTCGGCGACTCCGGCGCCGTCGCGGCGATCGTGGAGGGCCCCGGGCACGCCGAGGCCGTCGCGTCGCTGCGCGACCGGCTGCCCGAGCTGCGCGAGGTCTGGCAGATCGAGCAGGGCGCCGTGGAGGCGCTGACCGCGCTCGGCGCGGGGATCACGGACGCCGAGGTCGACGAGCGCAGCTCGATCGCCAACGCGGACGACCCCGCCACCATCGTCTACACCTCGGGCACCACGGGCCGCCCGAAGGGCTGCGTGCTGACCCACCGGAACTTCTTCGCCGAGTGCGGGAACGTGGTGGAGCGGCTGAGCCCGCTGTTCCGCACCGGTGAGTGCTCGGTGCTGCTCTTCCTGCCCGCGGCGCACGTCTTCGGCCGCCTGGTGGAGGTGGCGGCGGTGCTGGCGCCGATCCGCCTGGGCTGCGTACCGGACATCAAGAACCTGACCGACGAACTCCAGTCGTTCCGGCCGACGCTGATCCTCGGGGTGCCGCGCGTCTTCGAGAAGGTCTACAACTCGGCGCGCGCCAAGGCGCAGGCCGAGGGCAAGGGGAAGGTCTTCGACGCCGCCGCGGAGACGGCCATCGCGTACAGCCGCGCGCTGGACACCCCGAAGGGCCCGTCCTTCGGCCTGAAGCTCAAGCACAAGATCTTCTCGAAGCTGGTCTACGCCAAGCTGCACGCGGTGCTCGGCGGCCGCGGCGAGTACGCCATCTCCGGCGGCGCACCGCTCGGCGAGCGCCTCGGCCACTTCTTCCGCGGCATCGGCTTCACGGTCCTGGAGGGCTACGGCCTGACGGAATCCTGCGCGGCGACCGCCTTCAACCCGTGGGACCGCCCGAAGATCGGCACGGTCGGCCAGCCGCTGCCCGGCTCGGTGGTGCGCATCGCCGACGACGGCGAGGTGCTGCTGCACGGCGAGCAGATCTTCTCCGGCTACTGGCAGAACGAGGCGGCGACGGCCGAGGCGCTGACCGACGGCTGGTTCCACACCGGTGACGTCGGCACCCTCGACGAGGACGGCTACCTCGCGATCACCGGCCGGAAGAAGGAGCTGATCGTCACGGCCGGCGGCAAGAACGTCGCCCCCGCGGTGATCGAGGACCGCATCCGGGCGCACGCGCTCGTCGCCGAGTGCATGGTCGTCGGCGACGCCCGGCCGTTCGTGGCCGCGCTGGTCACCATCGACGAGGAGTTCCTCTCCCGCTGGGCGGCGGAGAACGGCAAGCCGGCCGGATGCACCGCGGCCGACCTGCGCGAGGACGCGGACCTGATCGCGGCCGTCCAGAAGGCGGTCGACGACGGCAACGCGGCCGTGTCGAAGGCGGAGTCGGTCCGCAAGTTCCGCATCCTGCCGTCGCAGTTCACGGAGGAGTCGGGCCACATCACGCCGTCGCTGAAGCTGAAGCGGAACGTCGTCGCGAAGGACTTCGCCGACGAGATCGAAGCGCTGTACCGCGCGTAGGCGCCCTGCACGGTTCCCCGCGCCCCCGATCCCCGGCTCCCGAGCCGAGGGGGCGCGGGGTTCGGCGTTCCCCGGGACCCGCGCCCCTGGGCAGAGCCCCCAGGGCCGCGGGGAACCGCGCGACCAGCCCACCGCGGCCGCGGGCCCAGACGGGGCCTCAGGCCCAGAACGCGTCGGTGACGGTGATCTGGGGGTCGGCGTGGCGGCGGATGAACGTGAAGACGAGCCAGCCGCGGCCGCCGGCGAGGTCGGCGATGTGCGGGCCGCCTGGGTTGGTCGAGGCCAGCGGGCGGACGGTGATCCAGTGCGGTAGGGACGAATCCGCGTCAATCCCCCGGTAGTAGGGGTCCAAGACGGTGATCAACTCGGCGCGGGCTGCCAGCACGAGCTGTTTGCCGTCCTCGGGCATGCTCTCGAACTCTTGGAGCGCCTCGACCGCCCAGTCCATCTTCCAGGGCGGGCGCGGGCACTCATCGGTCACCGGCCGGGCTCCGCGCCCGCCGCCTGGTGGCGCAATCGGCTGAACTCGGCCAGGAGGGCCGCGGATTCCTCCGGGTCGTCGGATTTCGCCGCCCGGGCTTCGAGGTCGTGCAGGTGGGCTTCGAGGCGGGGGTCGCGGGCGATGGCGTACTGCGTCCACCACAGACGCAGGAATGCCGGTACCGGGGTGAGGTTGAAGGTGTCGGCGATCGTCCGACGCCAGTGGGCCTCGAAGTCCGGCAGCAGGTGCGGGGCGTGCTCCTGGATCGCCAGGCGGAGGGCCTGGGGGGTGCGCTCGGGCATCGGCGGCACACGGCGGGGTTGGTCGCCGCCGGGTCCGTCGAAATGGAGGGGCTGCGCTGTCATGGCGGAGGGCTCCTGTGTACCTGTGGTCCGGTCAGGCCGCGCTCTGGTCGGCGTCGTCGGTTGAGGGCCGCTGGGCCGTGTACTGCTCGAACCATTCGGCGGGGACCAGGTAGGCGAGGGTCTTGCCCTTCCGGGTGATCGCGGCCGGCTCGCCGGCGATCCGCGTGCGGTCGAGGATCTCGCCCATCTGCTTGCGGAGGTCGATCGTCGTGTACGTCTTCGGCTCCATGCACGCACCCTATCCCAACTATTATAGTTGCGATAGTTCGCAGGCCCGGAGCACGGCGCCGCAGCGCAAGGAGTGATCGCCCTGGACGGGCGTGCCACCCGAGCCGGCGAACTTTCCCGCTCGCCGCTACAGGAGGGCGCGGAGGTGGGTGGCCAGGTGGTCCCAGCGCCACTTCTCCTCGACCCAGGCCCGGCCGCGGTCGCCCATGCGGCGGCGGAGCTCGGGATCCTCCAGGAGGGCCACGATGCGCTCCGCGGCGTCTGCCGGGTCGCCGCCCCGCACGACCCACCCGGTCTCCCCGTCGAGCACGGCGTCCGGCGCTCCCCCGGAGTCCCCGGCGACGACCGGCAGGCCGGTGGCGGAAGCCTCCAGGTACACGATGCCGAGGCCTTCGACGTCGAGGCCGCCCCGCCGTGTCCGGCACGGCATGGCGAAGACGTCCCCGGCCCCGTAGTGGGCGGGCAGCTCCTCCCACGGCACGGCACCGGTGAACACCACCGACCGGGCGACGCCGGTGGAGGCCGCGAGCGCCCGCAGCTCCGCTTCGTAGGGCCCGCCGCCGACGACGAGCAGTACCGCGTCCGGCTGGGCCGCGAGGATCCGCGGCATGGCCTGGATCAGCGTGTCCTGCCCCTTGCGGGGGACGAGCCGCGAGACGCACACGACGACGGGCCGGTCGGTGAGCCCGAGCCTGGCCCGGATCTCGTCGCCGCCGCTTCCGGGGTGGAAGGCCTTCTCGTCGACGCCGGGCGGCAGTTGCACCATGCGGGCGGCGGCCTGCGGGGTCAGCGCGGAGGCGATCCGGGAGCGGGTGTACTCGCCGAGGTAGGTGAGGGTGTCGGTGCCTTCGCCGATCCTCCGCAGCAGCTGCCGTGCGGCGGGGAGCTGCGCCCAGCCGGCCTCGTGGCCGTGGGTGGTGGCGACGATCCGGCGGGCGCCGGCCCGCCGGAGGGCGGGGGCCATCAGCCCGAGCGGTGCGGCGGCCCCGAACCACACGGATTCGCAGCCGTGTTCGCGCAGCAGTTCCACGGCCCGCCGGGTGACGCGCGGCGTCGGCAGCAGCATGGTGGTGCGGTCGCGTACGACGGGGAACGGCTGCTCGGCGTCGAAGGCGGCGGTGGCCTCGCGGCCTTCGGCGCTGTGCTTCCAGGTGGAGGCGTAGACGACGATCCGGTCGGGGTCGAGCCGCAGCGCCATGTTGTGCAGGAAGGCCTGGATGCCGCCGGGGCGCGGGGGGAAGTCGTTGGTCACGATCAGCGTCTTGTGCATGGCCTGCCGACAGTACCGGACGAGCCGCGTGGCGCTCAGGGCGCCGCCGCGAGCTCGGTGCGCAGCCGCTCGCGCCAGGCCCGCGCGAGTTCCGCCCCGTCGAGCCCGAGCTCTTCACCCAGGGCGGTGTCGAGCGGTTCCCGCCCGGCCCGCTCGTAGAGCCGGACGAGGGCGCCGTCCCCCCGGCTTTCGGCGATGAGCCTGCAGGCGAGCCAGGCGCCCTCGTCCGGCTCTAAGGGCGGGCCGGGCGGGGCCCTGGGCGCCGCCGCGTCCGCGTGCGGCAGCCGCTCGGGGCTGGCCGGGGCGGGGTCCGCCCGGGCGAGGCCGGGGCCTTCGGCCAGGGCGGTGTCGCGGGGGCCCCGGCTGGCCCGGTCGAACGACCGGGCGCGGGTGCCCGCCCTGCTCGCGCCGGCGGTGGGGGAGCAGGCGAGCCGGTGGCGGTTGCCCTGGTCGACGGGGGGGCCGGGCGGGAAC